>NZ_JBHVWS010000015.1:0-88138 GCF_042882185.1 Streptomyces sp. NPDC058239 | reverse complement strand
GCCCCCCCCCGGCCTCCCCGTGGTCGCACTGGTCCACATACACGCGCTGGGGGGTGGGCCCCCCCCGCCGGGCCCCCCCCCCCCCTCGACCGGTGGTCCTGGCGCATTCCTGCACCAGGACCACCGGTCTACGTCACTGCTGTGCGGTACGTCGCTTGCGCACGGACCACATGATGCCGCCGCCGGCCAGCAGGACGGCCACAGCCGCTCCACCGATGATCGGAGTGGCGGACGAGGAACCCGTCTCGGCCAGGTCCGGCGAGCTGGGGCTCGGAGAGGCCGCGGCAGGGGCGGACTCCGAAGCTGCCTTGCTGGGCGTGGCGCTCTCGGCGGGCGCCTCCGAGGAGGGCGACTGCGACGGCGTGCCCTTGGACGGCGCGGGCGACGGGGTGGTGCCCTCGCACACCGGTGCCATCTTGGTCTCGTCGCGCGAGAAGTTGGCGCCGTCGCCGGCCTTGACGACGAGGTGAACCGTCAGTTCCTTGTCGTGCTTGGGCAGCTCAAGCTTCTTGTGGAGCTCCCTACCGAAGGTCTCGGTGGGCAGGAGGTCCTTGCCGTCGACGGTCACGGTCACCTGGTTGGTGACGTTGCCGTTGTAGGCAGTCAGGTCAAGGCTCACCTCGGTGCAGGTCACGGCCCAGGTGGGGGTGTGAGCTGCGGCCGGGCCGGCGGAGAGGACCGTGCCGGTCAGGCCGACCACCGCTGCGGCCGCGAGTGTCCCCGCAGCACGCAACGATCTCCTGGGTATGGTCATGAATTCTTCCTCCGCATAAGTTTCATCGCCCGAATGGCGGTGGGGCGCACAGTACTGCCCCTGACAACTACGCGCGCACCCGCCCCACGAAGCATGCGACGTCACAACTGACACCACATCACCACCGCTCGGGACATGACGGACAAGACGGCTGTCACAGAGGGCGGTACATGATGTGTAGTCCGACGAATCCCTGTTTCGGATGGTTGAACCCCTCGGGCAGGGTTCCCAGGATTTCGAAGCCGAGCGAGCGGTAGAGCCGCACAGCGTAGGTGTTCGTCTCCACCACGGCATTGAACTGCATGGCCCGGAACCCCGATGAGCGAGCCCATTCCAGCGTGTACACGCACAGGGCCCGGCCCACACCCTGTCCGGAACACTTGGGGTCGACCATGTAACTGGCGCTGGCGATGTGCGCGCCGTTGCCCATGTGGTTGTTGTTCATCTTTGCCGTGCCGAGGATGGTCCCGTCGTCGTCGACTGCGACGACCGTGCGGTTCGGTGACTCGAGGAGCCACCAGGAGCGGGCGTCGTCCTCACCGAGATCGAGCGGGTAGGTGAAGGTCTCGCCGGCGGCGACGATTTCGTGAAAGAACGGCCAGATGGCGGGCCAGTCCTCGGCAGTGGCTTCCCTGATCAGCATGTGGGCCAGGATGCCGGTACCGTTCTCCCTGCGCGAGTTGTTTACCGGCAAGGGCGCCGGGATGCGCGCCTGCGCAGACCGAGCCGGGCAAGCAGCCCAAGTGCGGCTTCCGGAGCCGCTGTCGGCGTAGGTGCAGGATCTGGCGCCGGATCGCGTACCGGATCGCAATCGCGTACAGGAACGAAGGTCGGTGCGGGCTCGGACGCCGGGACGGGACCGAATACCGGGTCGGGGCTGAAGACCTGGACGGGTTCGGAGACCGAGGCGGGTTCGGGCTCAGGTTCCTGCCCCCTCTCGAGCCCGAGCCCGTTCCCGGGGCTGTTCCCGGCGCCGGGAACGGAGCGCCGCTCGTCGCCCGGACGCGGAGCCGGCCGGGCCTCCCGGGCGTTGTCCAGCTCCATGATCAGGCCGACCCGCCGCCACAGCATCTCGTCCGGTTCGTTGGCCTGCATCAGGCGCCGCATGGCCTCCCTCGCAGAAGGCGACCCCGTTGGCCCGAAGGCCGGTTCAGGCCAGATCTTGGCGAGGTAGGCGCGCTCGTACGGATCGTCGACCACCTCTGCCAACTGCACCGGGTCAAGTGTGCCCGCGAGCACGGCCGCGCGGGCCCAGGGATCCTCCGTGAGGCTCATCAGTCGTTCGATGCGACGCGAGCGCCAGTTGTGCGCACGTAGGTCTGCGCCTCCCTCCAACCGGCTGCGCACCCATGCCGGGCTCTTCCCCACCAGGAGCTGAGACTCCCTGGCGGCGAACTCCGCAAGCTCCTGTGCGAGATAGAGCCAGACCACCGCCCGGTACCGGTTGAGGTAGAACGTGATCGGAGCGAGGCATCCCGCACGGGCCAGCCTGGTGAAGCGGTCCGGACTGATCCCGAGCAGTTGGGCGCCTTCCGCCGTCCCTACGGCGTGCACCCTGTCCCGCAGCGCCTCCGGGAACCCGTCCTGCAACCGCAGCCGGTCGACCTCCTCCCTGCGGACCCTCGGCCTTCCGCCACCCTGCTGCACCAGCACGCGGACCAGACCCACATGTACGGCAATGGCGAACTCGCCGCGCTTCAGCTGAAGTTCCCGGGCTGCTGTGCCCACAGCCATCGTGCGTCCGGTCTCCGTACACACAGCTTCGGTAACAGTCATGACGCACTCCCCCGTGAGATTCAATTACTCTCTGTGAGCACCGTAACCCGGGAGGGCATCGCTCGCCCGGCCTGTGGATAACTCCCACGGCCGGGTCAGATCCGCTTGTTTCCTTCGCTTCCCGCCTGCCGCGCGGCAACACCGAGATGCTCTCCGACTCTGTTCACGAGCAGCGTCATCTCGTACGCGACCTGACCGACGTCGGCCTCGGCCGCGCTCAGCACGCACAGACAGCTGCCGTCCCCTGCAGCCGTCACAAAGAGCAGTGCCTCGTCGAATTCCACCATGGTCTGCCGGGCCTTCCCTGCCCGGAAGTGGCGTCCCGATCCGCGGGCGAGGCTGTGCAGCCCGGACGAGACCGCTGCGAGATGCTCCGCGTCCTCACGCGCCAGGCCCGTGCTCGCTCCGGTCACCAGTCCGTCGTTCGACAGCACCAACGCGTGCCGTATGTGCTCGACCCTGCTCGTGAGATCGTCAAGGAGCCAGTCCAGTTCCTTGTCCAGCGCCATTTCCCCGCTCCTCCCCGCTCATACGTTCCCCGTGCCCCACGTTTCGCGTAAGCCTCGCGCACTGGTCACGTACGGGCAAGCATTCCTCGGTCATGTGGCTGGGTCCTGGCCCCTTGGCGCACAACAGATGTGCGCCGGGAGGGTCAGCTCACCGAGTCGAGAAGCCGGGCGGTGTGCATCCGGCCGGCGTACTCGACCATGCGGATCAGGACTTCCTTGCCGGAGTCCCGATCGCGCGCGTCACACAGCACGACGGGCGTGCCGAGGTCGAGATCGAGGGCACGGGACACGTCGCGTTCGCCATAGGCGCGGGCGCCCGCGAAGCAGTTGACCGCTACGACGAAGGGGATGCCGCGGTGCTCGAAGTAGTCGACGGCCGGGAAACAGTCCTCCAGGCGCCGGGTGTCGGCGAGGACGACAGCCCCGAGTGCCCCTTGGGAGAGCTCGTCCCACAGGAACCAGAAACGGTCCTGTCCCGGTGTTCCGAACAGATAGAGCGAGAGACCGGACCGGATGGTGATGCGTCCGAAATCCATGGCTACGGTCGTCGTGGTCTTCTGGTCGACCCCGTCGGTGTCGTCGACCGACTGTCCGGCCTCGCTCAGGAGTTCCTCCGTCCGCAGCGGCCGGATCTCGCTGACCGCGCCGACCAGCGTCGTCTTCCCCACCCCGAAGCCTCCGGCGACCAATATCTTCAGTGCGAGGGCGTCGGTCTCCGCGGCCTCCCCGGCCGTCTCCCCATGAGTGTTGTCAGCGTGCTCGGAAGGCATCGATCACTTCTCTCACCAGTGAGTCCCAAGACGCTGAATACGCAGGTCAGAGCTGTCTTGAAGGGCTCGGATTCCGTGGACCGTCAGCATGAGTACGGCGACAGCATGGCAAACGAGAACCTGCCCCGTGGGACAGGATCGCTTTTTTAGCGATGTGACCGTTCCCGCTCACTGACTGCCCGGATGAGTCCACAATCCGATGCGTCTGGCGGAGTGCGCCTGCCGTTCCCGGTCGTGAGCGCACAGGCCGCTCACAAACGCATGGGCCCGCGGACGGCAGCAGTCCGGCGCCTACACTGATTGTGTTTCGGGTGCGACGAATGGCCCACGCGGACAGGGAGAGCAAGAGTGTCGACAGCTGCCGACGGCGGTTTCGAGGATCCGCCCGCGGAGGTACTGGTGGAGGCGGCTGCCGCCTTCGGCCTGCTGGCGACGCCTGCGCGCCTGCACATCGTGTGGGCCCTCTCCCAGGGTGAGAGCGATGTGACCGGCCTCGCGGACCGGGTGGGCGGCACCCTTCCTTCGGTGAGCCAGCATCTGACGAAGCTGAAACTGGCCGGTCTCGTACGGTCACGCCGCGAAGGGCGCCGGCAGGTGTATCTGGTCGACGACCCCGACGTGGTGACAGTCGTCCGGCTGATGGTCGGCCAGCTCGCCGAGCGCGCCGGACACGCGCCCGCGCACCCCGTACGCCTCCGTGAACTCGGTGCCTGAGAGCAATGCCGCCGCAGGTCCCGGCAGCACCGATCGCGACCAGTCGTCCCCCGTGATCGCGCCGATGGCGGGCGCGAAGGCCGGCCGGAGCGCCGCCCCTCGCGTCGCGCCGCCCGCGTCGCCGGTTGCCGCACCGACCTCCTTGCAGGTTCTCCGCTCGCTGGACAGCGGGCCGCGCGGGCTGGTGGAGGGACAGGCGGAGGAACGGCTGGCACGGTTCGGTGAGAACACCCTGCCGGCCTGGCGTCCGGTCTCCTGGCCCCGCCGTTTCGTACACAGCCTGCGGGATCCGTTCACCTCGGTGCTCCTGTGTCTGGGTCTGGTCTCGGCAGCGGTGGCCTCGTGGGGCACGGCTGCCGTGACGCTGGCGCTCGTGGTCGTCAGCTGTCTGTTGCGCTCCGCGGAGGAGCATCGGGCCGACCGCTCGACGGCCGCGCTGCGGGAGCTGGTGGCGACCACCGCGACCGTGCTGCGCCGCACCGGCCCGGACGCCGCGCCACAGGCGCGCGAGATGCCGGTCGGGGAGCTGGTACCGGGCGATGTGATCAGGCTCGGTCCGGGAGATCTCGTGCCTGCCGATGTGCGGCTCCTGCGCGCGAGCGGCCTGACCGTGCATCAGTCGGCCCTCACGGGCGAGTCGGTGCCGGTCGCCAAACAGCCCGTCGATGCTCCGGACCGACACCGCACCGACGACACCGGGTCCGGTGGCGAGGCAGGACTGTTCGCGCGGCCCGAGCTGTGTTTCCAGGGCAGCAGCGTGGCGTCGGGCAGTGGTACGGCGGTGGTGACGGCTACGGGTGCGGACACCCGGTTCGCCGCCGCGTACGACGGTTCGGTGCGCCACCGGGGCACGAGCGCCTTCGACCGTTCGGTGCAGGGGATTTCCTGGACGCTGATCCGGTTCATGCTGCTCACCCCGCCCCTGGTGCTGATGGCCAACGCGGCGCTGCGCGGCCGCGGTCTGGAGACGCTGCCGTTCGCCGTCGCGGTGGCCGTCGGGCTGACTCCGGAGATGCTGCCGGTGATCGTCACGACGGTGCTGGCCAGGGGCGCCTCGCTGCTCGCCTGGGACCACGGAGTGATCGTCAAACGGCTGCCCGCTCTGCACGATCTCGGTGCGATCGACGTGCTGTGTCTGGACAAGACCGGAACCCTCACCCAGGACCGGCCGGTCGTCGAACGGTCGCTGAACGGGGCGGGCCGGCCCGATCCCGAGGTGCTGCACTGGGCCGCGGTGAACTCGCTTTGGACGCTGCAGCTCGCTGAACTGCCCGCCCCCGACGCACTCGACGAGGCGGTTCTGGACGCCACCGAGGAGCAGGAGGGGGTGCTGTCCGCGTACGACGGGGTGACCGCGTTGCCGTTCGATCCGGTACGGCGCCTCGCCACCGCGGTCGTCCGCAGCCCCGGCAGGCTCGGCATCCACACCCTCGTCACGAAGGGGGCAGTGGAGGCAGTACTCGACCGCTGTGCCCTGGACGATGCCGAACGGGACCGGCTGTGGGCCCTGGCCATGCGCGAGGCCGCAGGCGGTCTGCGGCTGCTCGCGGTGGCCCGGAGCGAGCGGCCCGCCCGGCTCGGTACGTACACGACGGCCGACGAACGGGGGCTGGCCTTCCTCGGGTTCGTCGCTCTGCGGGACGCGCTCACGCCGAGCGCCGCACAAGCGCTGGATGTGCTTGAACACCGGGGCGTTGCCGTGAAGGTGCTCACCGGCGACGGTCCGGGGACCGCCGCCCGCGCCTGCCGGGATCTGGGCCTCGATCCGGGTGAGGTCGTTTCCGCGGAACGGATCGACGCGCTGTCGGACGGGGAGCTCGCAAAGGCCGCGGACCGGGCCACCGTCTTCGCCCGCTGCACGCCCGAGCACAAGGCCCGGATCGTCTTCGCGCTGCGTGCCGCCGGGCACACCACCGGCTTCCTCGGAGACGGCGTCAATGATCTGCCCGCGATGCACGCGGCCGATGTCGGCATCTGCCCGAGGAACGCGGTCGACGTGGCGCGGGAGACCGCCGATGTGGTGCTCGCCGCGAAGGACCTTGCGGCCATCGATCATGCGATCACGGCCGGCCGGCACTGCAGCGGGAACATCGCCACGTATCTGCGCATCACTCTCTCGTCGAACCTCGGCAATGTCATCGCGATGCTTGCCGCGGGGCTGATGCTGCCGTTCCTGCCGATGCTTCCGGCCCAGGTCCTGGTGCAGAACCTGTGCTTCGACGTGGCGCAGCTCGCCTTCGCTTTCGACCGGCCCGCACCTGCGGTGCTGCGGCGGCCCACGGTGCTGCGTCCGCGCGATTTCCTCCGGTTCATCACGGGCTTCGGTCTGCTGAACGCCACTGCGGACCTGGCGACGTTCGCAGTGCTGGCCTACGCATTGCACGGTTCGGCGACATCGGGCGGGCAGGAGGCGTTCCACTCCGGCTGGTTCACCGAGAACCTGCTCACCCAGGCTCTGGTGATGCTGCTGCTCCGTACGGGCCGTCGCACTGCCGAGGGCCACAGCGGCGGCCCGCTGCGAGCGGCAGCGTCCGGTCTTGCGGTGGTCGGCCTGCTGCTGCCGCTCACTCCGCTCGGTCCGCTGCTGGGCATGAGGGCGCTGCCACCGCTCTATTTCCTTTTGCTCGCAACGGTGCTGGCCCTGTACACGTGCGGACTGTGGGCGGCCCGTACCCGCTACGAACGGAAGTGGAGATTCTCATGACCCTCTCGCGCATCGATCGCCCGGAGTCCGGCATGCGTACGGGCGTCGGTGGCGGGCAGGCGGTGCGTGCTCGCCGCGCCACGCTCGACGATGTGCCCGCGTTGGTACGGCTGCGGGGACTGATGCTGGCCGATATGGGGATGGAGACGGGCGGTGCCGATGCCCCGTGGCGGGCGGCCTCCGCGCAGTGGTTCACCGAGCGGCTGCGCCGGCCCGGCACGTTCGCCGCCTTCCTGGTCGACGACCCCGAGCTCGGCACCGTCTCCAGCGCCGTCGGGACATGCGACGCGCATGCCCCCAGCCCGGCGAATCCGAGCGGACTGCATGGGCATGTCTCCAATGTCAGCACCGATCCCCGCCGGCGCCGCCGTGGGCATGCCCGTGTCTGCCTCGATGCTCTCCTCGCCTGGTTCCGTGAGGAGGCCCATGTCACGGTGATCAATCTGAACGCCACGGGGGACGGCGCCGCTCTGTACGAGTCGTACGGCTTCGCGGCTCCCCGTCACCCGGCACTGCAGCTCCGGACGGTCCCGGCACCGCTCTGAGCGTCGCCTTCCCACCGTCGCGGGAGAGTCAGCCGTACGAGAGGTTCGCGCACGGGTCGTCGTCGGCCGACCGCGCCCCGGCGGCGACGGTGGGCGGCACAGCGGAGGTTGCCGGGGTCTCGGGTGCGAACGATGGGTTCCGGGCGTAGGAACTGCCGAGGATCACCTGGATTCCGACGGTGTCGGACGCGGTCGTCCGGGCTCCGGCGAAGAGCCGTGCAGTGGTCTCTGCCTCGTTCCGCAGGCCCGGTCCGTACTCGATGACGGTCGTGGCGTAGTCCTGGCTGCTCGCATTGGCCGTAGTGGTGACGGTGAAGCCTCGGGCGCGCAGAAGTTCGGTGGCCTGCGCCGCGAGTCCCCTGACCGTGGTGCCGTTGTAGACGGCGATGCTGATGCCCGTGCCGGAGACCGGGGCGGCGGCCGCGGGCGACGCCGGGCCGCTCGCGGCCCCTCTGTCCTCGGCCGACCGCTTGCCGCTGGCGTCCTGGCCGTCGACCGTACGGTCGGCCTTCAGCGCTGCCCAGAGCGCGTCGGCGTCCGGTTCGACTATCGCGACGCGCGAGCCCTCGTATCGCCAGGGGACAGTGACGAACTTGGTGTTGTGCAGGTCGATGTTCTTCATCGACATGGCGAACGACAGAAGCCGGTCGGCCGACCCGAGCCCGGGGTCGACGGTCATCGCGTCGGTGGCCGCGTCGGCGAGGGGCAGCAATGTGGTGGGGTTCAGCCCCCGGGACTTGACCTTCTTGATGAGGGAGGCCACAAATGCCTGCTGGCGCTTGATCCGCCCTATGTCCGAGCCGTCACCGATGCCGTGCCGGAGCCGGACGTAGTCGAGTGCCCGCTGTCCGGAGACTGTCTGCGGACCCTTCACGAAGATCCGGGCGCCCCGTGCGGGCCGCTTCGGGCTGAGGTCTCGCTGGTAGATGTCCTGGGGCAGACACACCGGAACGCCCCCGACGGCCGAGGTCAGTGCGGAGAATCCGGCAAAATCGATGACGACGGTGTGGTCGACGCGCAGGCCGGTGAGCTGCTCGACCGTGTTCTGGGTACAGGCCGGGTTTCCCTCGGCCGTCTCCCCCACCGAGAACGCACCGTTGAACATCACGTCGTGCTGCGGCGCGGTCCACTCGCCGCCCGGCATCTTGCAGGCCGGGATGTCGACCAGGGAGTCACGGGGAATGGACACGGCGACCGCGTGTTTGCGGTCGGCGTACACATGGAGAAGGAACGCGGTGTCCGAGCGCCCCACCGTACCCTTGCCGCCGCCCAGCTTGCTGTTGTCGCCCGCGCGCGAGTCCGATCCGATGACCAGGACGTTCTGTCCGTTCGACGAGCCGGGCGGCCGGTCGCCCGAGATCCCGTCCGCGCTGAAGGTGTCGATGCTGCCGTTCAGTTTGAGGTAAACCCACCCGATGCCCCCGACAAGCAGCACGAGGAACGACAGCCCGAACACGGCTGTTCGCCGCAGCCGGCTGCCCCTTCGCCCGCCCGCTGCTGAATTGTGACTTCCTGTCATCGGCCACCCCGTCCGTCCGGCTTCCATGGTGAAGGATGCGCTCCGCCGCCCCACGGTTGTACAGTTGCGCAATGTAGCAAGTATCGCTTTTCGAGTGGATCACCGGACCTGCCACAGCCAGCCTGAAGCACTGTCCGCGAACCCCGAGCGGAAACACCGGCCAAGACACCTAAAGGAAGGGCGGGACATTCATGTTGCGCAACGGCCTCGAACCCTGGCACCTGTTGATCGTGGCGATTGTGGCCATCGCACTGTTCGGCTCGAAGAAGTTGCCGGACACGGCTCGCGCCCTGGGCAAATCCATGCGGATCCTGAAGAGTGAGGCGAAGGCCATGAAGGAGACCGATGTGAGTCCCGGTACCGACCCACGCACATGAGGCATCGGCACACCAACGTACGGCGCCCCTCCCTGTCAGTCACTTCAGGGATTGCGCAAGCGAGGGAACCACGGGCGAGGCACCGTCGTTGGCCCGTATGACGGCCGAAGAAGCGCTGATCACCACATCACCGAATCGCTGGACCACTGGATCAATGGAGGAAGTTCATGGGTGTGACCCTGGCCAAGGGCGGCAACGTCTCCTTGTCGAAGGAGGCGCCCGGCCTGACCGCAGTGACGGTCGGCCTGGGCTGGGACGTTCGGACGACGACGGGGGCGGATCACGACCTGGACGCGAGCGCGCTGCTGTGCTCGGATGCCGGCAAGGTCCTCTCCGACCTGCACTTCGTCTTCTACAACAACCTGACGAGCCCGGACGGTTCGGTCCAGCACACCGGCGACAATCTGACCGGTGAGGGCGAGGGCGACGACGAGTCCATCAATGTGGACCTGGCGGCTGTCCCGGCGGATGTCGCGAAGATAGTCTTTCCGGTCTCCATTCATGACGCGCATAGCCGTGGTCAGAGCTTCGGCCAGGTCCGCAACGCGTTCATCCGCGTGGTGAACCGGGCGAACGGCATCGAACTGGCCCGTTACGACCTCAGCGAGGACGCCTCGACCGAGACCGCCATGGTCTTCGGCGAGCTGTACCGGCACGGCGCGGAGTGGAAGTTCCGTGCGGTCGGCCAGGGTTATGCCTCGGGCCTGGCCGGCATCGCATCCGACTACGGGGTCAACGTCTGACCCCGAGGCACCGTACGGTCGACGAGCACGGCCTCTCTCCCCTCCCTCCACCGGGGCGAGGAGAGAGGCCCGCCTGCTCCGCATACGGCCCGACCGCGTCACCGAAGTGCCCTTACAGAGCCCGCAGACCGTTGATCACCTCACGAAGAATGTGTTCGTCCGGCAGTTGTGCGGGCGGTACGGGGCGGCTGACGCGTACGTAGCCGGCTTCGAGCAGATCGCCGAGGAGTACGCGTACGACTCCGACCGGAAGGTCGGCGTCCGCGGAGAGCTCCGCGACGGACTGGGTCTCCGACCGGCAGAGGGTGAGCAGGGCTCGGTGCTCGGGGCCGAGCAGGGATTCCCCGGAGCCGTCCGGTGCGTTGTCGTCGAAGGTGACGAGTGCGATCAGATCGAACTGCACGCCGGTGGGGCCCGGTTCGGTCCGGCCGCCCGTCACGGCGTACGGGCGGACCAGCGGGCCGGCTTCGGCGTCGTACCACTGGCTGCCCGGACGTGTGTGCGGGCCCGGGGTGCGCGGGATGCCTCCCGGACCCTCGTCGGTCATGGACACGGCCGTCTCCGCCCTCTCAGCCGACAGCCGACGGGGGTGCGGCGAACCGCGGCGGGGTACGCAGATGCTCACCCACCCGTTTGACGAGCCGGGCCATCTCGTAGGCGACCAGTCCGATGTCGGCGAAGGCCGTGCTGAGTACGGCGAGGCAGGATCCCTCGCCCGCTGCCGCGACGAACAAGAAACCCTCATCCATCTCGACCATGGTCTGGCGTACGTTCCCGGCCCGGAAATGGCGCCCCGCGCCCTTGGCCAGGCTGTGGAATCCGGAGGCCACGGCGGCCAGATGCTCGGCGTCCTCGCGGCTCAGGGCGCTGGAGGCGCCCACCGCGAGGCCGTCGCCGGAGAGCACGACGGCGTGGCGGACCTCGCCGACCCGTGTCACCAGATCGTCCAGCAGCCAGTCGAGTTCGCCCGAGGTGTGGCCCACCCCGGTCCTCTCGTTCGCGATCATGCATGGTCTCCTTCGCTGCGTGGACGGGGGTAGGTGGTGCCCGGGCGGGGCGAGGATGTGCCGGAGGCGGTGCCGCCGCCGCGCACCCAGCCGTTGCGGTAGGCGGTCATGCGGTCCCGGGCCTGCTCGGGGGTGCGCTCCGGGGGGCGGTCCTTGTCGTTCGGGTCGCAGTGTGGCGGTTCGTCGGGGCGAGGCTCCTCGCGCAGTTGCGGAACGAGGCTGGCCTGCCGCACACGGCGCGGCAGGGTGCCGTCGTCGGGCTGCTCTTCCGAGCGGGCCTCGGCCTTGTGCTTGTCCGTTGCGCCCGGACGCCCGCGCAGCGAGGTGACCGCGGCAGCGGGCTGCGTGCGGGACTCGAGCGCGGGTACCGGCGCCGGGAAGGCGGTGGTCCGCGGTCGTACCGCACGGGGGCCGGGTCCGGGTCCGAAGGGCGGAAGGTCCGGGTCGTCCTGGCGCTCGACCGAGGTGCTCCCCGGCGCGGCCGGCGCCTCGGCCGCCGGAAGTGCGGTCTGCAGCAGAGCCGTTGGCAGCAGAACCACCGCGGTCGTCCCGCCGTACGCGGAGGTGCGCAGCTGAACCCTGATGTGGTGGCGTACGGAAAGCCGGCTGACGACGAAGAGGCCGAGCCGGTCGCTGTCGAAGAGATCGAGTGCTTCCGCCTGTTCGATGCGCCGGTTCGCCTCGCCGAGGAGTTCGTTGCCCATGCCCAGGCCGCGGTCCTCGATCTCCAGGGCGTAGCCGTTGCCCACGGGCTCGCCGCTGATGCGCACTTTGGTGTGGGGCGGTGAGAACTGCGCGGCGTTCTCGATGAGTTCGGCCAGCAGGTGGGTGAGGTCGGCGACGGCTGTGCCCTTCACCGCGGCATCGGGCAGTTGCCGCGCCTCCACGCGGGCGTAGTCCTCGATCTCGGAGACGGCGGCGCGTACGACGTCGGTCAGCTGTACGGGCATCCGCCAGGCCCGTCCCGGCGCCGCGCCGGACAGGATGATCAGACTCTCGGCGTGCCGTCGCATTCGGGTGGTGAGGTGGTCGAGCCGGAAGAGATCGCTCAGCTCGTCGGGGTCGTCGGCGCGGCGTTCCATGCTGTCGAGGAGGTTGAGCTGCCGGTGGACCAGCACCTGGCTGCGCCGGGCGAGGTTGACGAAGACTCCGGAGATGCCGTCGGCGAGTTCGGCCCGTTCGACGGCCGCGCTGAGGGCCGCCCGGTGCACTGTGCCGAGTGCCTCGCCGACCTGGCCGATCTCGTCGTGGGTGGCTGGGCCCTGCGGGGCCTCGGCCCCGATGTCGAGTTCCTCGCCCGCACGTAGCCGTTGCATGGCACGGGGCAGTTCACGGCGGGCGATCTCCAGGGCGCTGTTGCGGAGACTGACGAGTTCGACGACGAGTCCGCGACCGATACGCACGGAGATCACCAGTGAGGCGGCGACGGCGACGCAGCCGAAAAGTACTGCGGCTCCGGACGGACTGAACAGTCCTCGGGCGAGCGGATTCGCCCGGTCGGCGGCGCGTTGGCCGGCGGTGGTGTCAATGGTGCGCAGCTCGCTCCGTGCACGGTCCGCTGCTCGTTCCCAGTCGGCGGAGGGCACTGCCTGCGCGGCATCGCGACCGGCGGGCGCGGCAAGTACCTTGTCCTCGGCGGCCTGGATCTGGCGGTAGGCGTCCCCGGCGGTGAACCTCTGCCAGGCGGCCCGCTCGGTGGCGGGCAGATCTGCACCCGCGGTCTCCGTGAAGCTCCTTCGGGATTCCACCGCTCCGGTGAACAGGCGCAGTTGACCGCCCTTGAGCGTTCCGGTGCGAGCGGCCGAGGCCAGCAGAGCGTCCTCGCGGGCCAGCATCTCGTCGGCGCGGGAGAGTTCGAGCAGGACGCGGGCGTCGGAGCCGAGTGCGTCGTCCTGGATTCCGGTGAGGGCGCCGCAGACGCCGAAGGCCGCGGAGACGGCCGCGGTGTACTGGTCGTACACGGTTTTCTCGTCGCCCGCATGGCTCCTGTCGGCGCGCAGTCGTTGGGTGAGGCCCAGGAAGCGGTCGAGCCGGTCGGCGACGGTGGGCGGGAGGTTGCCGGTGTCGGCGATGGTGTGGCCGCTGTCGAGACGCAGGGCGGCGAGCGCGGTGTCGGTGCGCTCGGTCCGGCGCTCCAGTTCGGCTGCCTGGGCGCTGCTGGGGGCCACGGACTGGAGCATGGCCGCCCGGCGCTCGCTCTGGAGTGCCGCGACAGCGGTGGATATGGGAGCCCGGACCTCGTCGTCGACCTGCTGCAACTGGCGCAGCCGCGCCACGTCCTGGGCGGTGGTGACCGTGGCGAAACCCCACAGGGCGAGCAGCGAGACGACCGGCACCATCAGCAGCGAGATGATCTTCGCGCGTACGGTCCTGGGGCGCAGCGTCCACCGTCCGCGCAGCGCGGATGTGTCGTGTGTCAGCGGCGGCCTCGGGTCGTGCTCGGCGCGCTCGTCGGCCGGCGGGCCCGCGTGCGCACGGCGTCCGCGCGTCGGTGGGGCGGTGGGCCGGGCGGTCGCCGTCGCGCCGGTTTCCGGGGTCGTGCGGGGTGGGCGCATGGCCTCCTCGTTCCGGGTGTGGAGCCTGGGTGTGTCGCAGGTGCAGGTCGGCCGGGTGCAGGGGCGTCAGGACGTGGTGGCGGGCGATACGTCGTGGTCGCTCACGTCGCCACGTCGTGACCGGTAGACGGGCCCGCGCTCGGTGAATCCGTGTTGTGCGGCTGCGGACGAGTCCGTTTCTGCGGGTCCTGCGGTGCGTTCGGCGAAGACGTAGGCGGCGCGTTCCCTGGCCGTCGGGGAGAGCGCCACGAAAGCCGAGGTAAGGAAGAGGTACGAGCCCAGGCCGACGGCCAGGGGAAAGATGAACTGCATGGTCGTGGCCCCGGGAAGTTCCTTTCCGGAGGGCGCGACGTGCACGGAGACCGCCAGCATTCCGGTGTAGTGCATGCTGCTGACCGCCGCCCCCATGACGAGGGAGGCCAGCGCGACGGCTCGGGGTGACTTGATGTTGAGGGCCGCCCACAGCGCCGCCGTGGCGGCCAGCACAGCGATGGCAATGGAGAGTGCGACCCTCAGCGGGTCGTAGTGGATCGTGCCGTGCAGACGGAGTGCCGCCATACCGAGGTAGTGCATGCTGGCGACGCCGAGTCCGGTGGCGAACCCGCCGAGCAGCAGCGCCCTGGTCCGGTCGCGGCTGTAGCCGACGGCAAAGACGCCGCCGCCGACCACCGCCATGGCGCCGAGCAGGCTGAGCAGGGTGAGCGGCACGCTGTAGCGGATATCGGTACCGGTCACGCCGAAGCCGAGCATCGCGATGAAGTGCATCGTCCAGATGCCCGAGCCGATGGCGGATGCGGCCGTGATCAGCCAGTTGCGGCGCGAACGGCCGGTTGTGTCGAGTGCCCGCACGGTGCAGCTCAGTCCGAGTGCCGCGCCGATGCATGCCATCGCGTACGACAGCGCAGGTGTCAGCCAGCCGAAGGTGGCGTGGTCCAGGTGTCCCATGGATCGGGGACGCTAGTCGCGTTGGGGGCGCGCGCCCTGGGCGCATTTCGAAAGCTGCTGAAATATGACAGAGAGATGTTCCCGAACGATCACGCAGTGCTCGAACATGCACCCCATTTCCCGATGTTTCGCTCTGTTTCGCTCCGGTGGCAACTAAGCGATCATGTCTGTATGGCCGATGACCACACACACGTCCAGGACTTCTTCACGGCCCGCGCCGCGGACTGGGACAGCCGGTTTCCCGACGACGGGCCCGCCTACGCCGCCGCCGTCGACTCCCTCGCACTGGGCCCCGGTGACGCGGTACTGGACGCCGGCTGCGGTACGGGACGGGCGCTGCCCGCCCTGCGTGCGGCCGTGGGACCGCGGGGCAGGGTCCTGGGCGTTGACCTCACGGCGGCGATGCTGGAGTCGGCGGTACGGGCGGGACGCGACCGGAGCGGAGCGCTGCTCCTCGCCGATGTCGCCCGCCTGCCCCTGAGGCCGCAGTCGCTCGACGCGGTGTTCGCGGCTGGGCTGATCTCCCATCTCTCGCATCCCGGACCGGACCTGGCTGAGTTGGCGCGGGTGGTGCGGCCGGGCGGGCAACTGGCCCTCTTCCACCCCATCGGTCGGGCCGCCCTGGCCGCGCGCCACGGCCGCCGGATCACGGACGCCGACCTGCGTGCCGAGCACAACCTCCGCCCGCTGCTGGCGCGTTCGGGCTGGCGGCTCGAGTCGTACACGGATGAGGACGACCGGTTCCTCGCCCTTGCCGTAAGGACGCTCTGACCTGCGAGCGCTCCCCCGCTCCTGCTCACTCGGCCGGAGCGCCGGGGCGTCGCCCGTGCGGGACCGGACAGCCGCGGATGCCCGGGGTGGGGAACGTACCGAGCCTGTCAACCTCGTAGCCGTCCGGGTAGCCCTTGATCTCCGGGTTCTGCCGGGCGAAGTGCGGGGTGGTACGGGGCGGCAGCAGTCGCACGGCCCGTGCCCTCAGGCGCAGAGCGCCACGGGTGAGGTTTCGGGCCGCGGAACCCGGGCGTTCGTAGCGGAATGCCCGCAGCAGCGAATCATCGAGCAGCGCGAGGACGGCCTTCCACGCGACGGGAGCGAAGGGGCGCGGATACCAGGAGCCCATCAGGTCCAGCGTGGCGTCGGAGACGCGGCGTCCCCCTTCGTCCCAGCCGAAGTGCTCGGCCTCGTAGGCGTCGAGGGTGCGCTCGAAGTCCTCGTACGTCTCCGGCAGGTCCTTGATGCCCATATGGGAACCCAGGGTCCGGTAATAGGCGGCGCACGCCCGGAGTTCGTGGTCGGACAGCCGGCGCCAGCCGTAGCTGTCCAGCCACCGCTTCGGGATGACGACGAAGGTGCACAGCACATAGCGCATCTCGTCGTTGCTGATGTCGTAGCTGCGGTGCATCTGATTGAGCCGGCGGATGGCCGTGCGCCCCGGGTCGCTCTCGAAGCCGTGCTCCACGACCGTGTCGAGGAGCAGCGCGGTGTCGTCGTAACGCTTCTGCGGGCGGTCCGTCAGTTCGGCCGTCTCTGCCAGGAGTCGGCCGATGCTGGGGACTGCATAGGTGCGATACAGGGCCAGTTCGAGAGCGCGGGTGATGTCCCAGGGAAACTCGTAGGTTGCCGTGATCCGGTAGATCCGGAGGAAGTCCCGTTCCGGATCGAGACGCTGAATCTCCTTCAGCCGGTCGTACCGCTTCACCGCGCTACCCCCTTTCCTCGGTCGGAGGTCCAACTCTACGTCGACGGGGAAGACCGTCAGTGTGTACGAGCAAGTCATGCGCTCGCAGTTCCTCGGAAGGGCGGTCTCCGTGATCGACATAATCGGCAGCCTGCGGAGAGCAGTCTCCTCCGACCGGAAGGGCGCGCGGTCAGCAGCACCTCCCGGTGAAGACCGGCACAAGCAGCACAATCTGTTCGAGGCAGCAGCCACCTATGTCTCGGCATCCGTGGAGGACGATCAGGCGCGGATCGACGAGGCGAGCAGTTGGGTGTCGCCCGAGGCGCTCTCCTTCGGTGTCAGCGAGCTGGCCTGCCGGGCCGTCATCGCACTGGCCCGCGAGCGCGACGAGTCGCCGCAGACAGTGGCCCGTACGCTGCTCGGCCTGCCCGCCGGCTGAGGCCCGCCGTCCACCGCACCGCGGGGGCCCCACGTCTTCCCCCCTTGTCCGGCACCACATCTTCCCTTGTCAGGGCCTCGACGATCGGGTTACCGACTCGTTAAGGTGCGCCGACGGACAACCATGACGGACGAGGAGGGTGCCGTGGCCGGGACGAGCGACACAGTCGCCGACGACGACGCGCTGTATGTGCTCACCGCGGTGCTGGTGACACCTGCGCAGTTCCCGAGCGTGCTCGGTGACGACTACCCCGCCGCGTGTGCGGCGCTCGCCCTCGAACCGTACGACGAGGGATACGGGCTGGTCCTCGGCCAGGACAGCAGTGGTGCGCGCTGGACCGTCGTTGTCGAGGACGTGTCGCTCGTCGCTGTCGCGATCGCGGCCTGGGACTGCGGAATGGAGTACGACCTCTCGCCCGACGACCGCTCGGTGGTCTGCGCGCTGCCCGGCTGGCCCCTCGCGGTGGGGGTCGCCGCTCCGGGAGTGGCCGCCCCGCACGATCCGCTGCCGGACCCGGAGGCCGAGGGCACCGATCCGGCGCCGCTGGCCCCGCCCGACACGGAGTCGTGGGGCCCGGCCCAGCGGCGCATGGGTGCGGACGAGATAGCGCACCAGTGGGCGGCCTGGCGCGAGCAGACCGACGACGAGACGGCCTTCATCGCTCCGGGCGGGGCGGACGGTGTCGGGGGCGAGGACGGCGCCGGCGCCGGGACGGACGGTGCCGATGCCGGGCGTAAGGGCAAGGACCAGGACGACGAGTTCAACGCTGCAGCCGAGGTTGAGCCCAAAGCTGAGGTGGACGTCGAGGCCGACTCTGCGGCTGGAGGTGCGGGCGAGGCAGAAGCCGAGGTCGAGAACGAGGCCGGGAGCGACGGGTCCGACGCCACCGCCGAGAGCCCCGCGAAGGACACGCCTTCCGGACTGCACCCCGGTGTGCGGCGGGCGCTCGCGGAAGCGCGTTCCTATGTGGACACCCCACCGCCGCCCGGCCGCGTCCGGTCCTCCTTCGCCACGGGCGACGCGCGAATGCTGCGCGCCGACGGCCCCGGCTGGTCACTGGTCGCCAGGACCGATGACATCGCCTTCATCCTGCTGGACGAGGAACCGGGCGAGGTGCTGCCGGTCGGGCGCGGAACGCAACTGCCCGGCCTGTTGAAGGCACTGGACGCGCTCGCAGTACGGCCGATCTGAGCGCGGCTGCCGGTACTCGGCAGCAGACCGACACTCGACCGGACCACCGACCACCCGGCCGAAGGCGCGGTCCACGTCTCGGACGTGTTCCGGACTACACGCGCTCCAACGCCCGATGCGGCCCGACGGGCAGCTCGACCTCGATCGGGTCGCCCGGCCGGACGACTCCGCCGACCGTGACGATGCCCATGATCCCCGCCTTGCGCACGATCCGGCCCGCCTCGTCCCGGCCGACGACCCGCTTGAGGAGCCCGTCCTGGAAGTTGTCGATCTGCAGGCATGGGTTGCGCAGGCCGGTGACCTCGACAACCGCCTCGTCGCCGAGGTGCAGCAGAGTGCCCACGGGCAGGGCGAGGAGATCGACACCGCTGGTGGTGACGTTCTCCCCGAGATCGCCCGGGGCGACCTCGAACCCGGCTGCCCGCAATTCGCCGAACAGTTCCTCGTGGATGAGGTGAACCTGGCGCAGATTCGGTTGGGTGGGATCCTGTGCGACGCGGGACCGGTGCTTGACCGTGGCTCCCGCGTGCACATCTCCCTCCACGCCGAGCCCGGCCAGCAGGGTGACACTCTTGCGGTTCGGCTTGGTGAAGGAATACTCCTCGTTACTGCTCACCACGGTCACTGTCCCGCTCACTGCGGAGCCCCCCTGTTTCAGCATGTGGTCAGCGGCCTATTTCCTTGCGGGTGATCCTGCGGAGCCTGCGTCGCTGACCGGGATCCAGCAGCAGATAAGCGACCGCCGGAACTCCGATCAGGACCAGCAGCGACAGCCAGAATCCGATGAACGGCATCAGGATGACTGCCGCAACGACTCCCCCGATGGCGATCTTTGCGCTGTTCGACATCGTCCACGCCTCCTTCGCGGCCCGAGGCCGCTCCTGCTGTGAGAACGCCTGTGCCCGTCCATCGGTTCCAGCCGGCCGAAGTCCTCACCTGAGGGGTTCGCCGACCTCGTGCATGTGCTGGAGTGCCTGCCGGTAGGACTCGATCAGCCCGGTCTCCGTGTACGGCATGCCGAGCGCCTCGCAGTGGGCGCGCACCATGGGCTGTGCCAGGCGCAGATGCGGTCGGGGCATGCTCGGGAAGAGGTGGTGCTCGATCTGGTAGTTGAGCCCGCCGAGGAACCAGTCGGTGAGGGCACTGCCGCGTACGTTGCGCGAGGTGAGTACCTGACGCTGGAGGTGGCCCCAACGGTCGCCGTCGGGATCGGGCATCTCCATGCCCTTGTGGTTCGGTGCGAAGGCCATGCCCAGGTGGAGTCCGAACAGCGCATGGTGCAACAGCGCGAAGACTACGGCCTTCCCCGGGGACATGACGGTGAGCAGCAGTGTTGCGTAGAGACCGAGGTGAGCGACCAGGAGGAGTGCGGAGAGGGTGCGTTCCCGGGCGGGCTGCTGCCGCAGGTACTGGAAGCCGGAGATCTTGAGCGCGATGCCTTCGAGGAGCAGCATCGGGAAGAACAGCCGGGCCTGGTTTCGGGTGAGCCAGCGGGCGAAGCCTTCGCGCTGGGCGGCCTGCTTCTGGGTCCAGACCAGGGCGCCGACGCCGACGTCCGGGTCCTTGTCGATGTGATTGGGGTTGGCGTGGTGGCGTACGTGCTTGTCGTTCCACCACGCCTCGTTCATGCCGAGCAGCAGGTTGGCGTGCACCAGGCCGATGGCCCGGCTCGCCCTGCGGTCGCCGGTTATCTGGGCGTGTCCGGCGTCGTGTCCGACGAACGCGGTGCGGGACCAGAAGATCGCCAGCGGCAATGCGAGCAGCAGGGTCCACCAGGTGTTGCCGAGGAGGAACATGCCGGTGAGCACGGCACCCAGTGCGACCAGGTTGGTGGCGATGCCCATCGCGTACCAGCCGGTGCGCCGCTCCAGGAGTCCCTGTCCCTTGACCGCGCGCAGGAGGGGCGCGAAGTCGCTTCCCTGGCTCTGGGCGATTCCGGCACCGCCGACACTTACAGCAGTTCCAGCACCGTCACGGGTGCCCTCCACGACGGTGGCTACGGCCTGGGGCATTTGGTCTCCGGTCTCTGGAAAGCTGCGTTGACCTGTAGAAACGTACGGTGACGAGAGGTGCGGCAGCCATGGCGCCACCACCCGGGATTTCCGGGGGTAAGCCCCCTCCCCCCAGGGGGGTGCTGGCTACACCCCTGGGCGTGACGCTCGGTCGCGCCCGGTAGCCGACGGGGGCGGCCGAGCCATCCGAAAGTGGGCTGGATCACGGCGATTCCGCTCACGGGGGTGTGCATCGGTGGAGTACCCTCGGCGACCCGAGCCCACTAGTCAAATTTGAGGAATTCGCATCGCTGTGCACAGGCTCCCTGCGGCAACGCTCTTTGAGATCTCCGCACTCTCCAGCTGCTCCGTGGTCTTCCTGCCCGCGGATCCCTCCCGTACCGGCCGTATCGCCTTCTGGCGTCCGGACGGCAGCAGTCCGCCCGATGGTCCCGGTTCCGTCGAGGAGCTGACCGTCGTCGGCGCCGACGCTCGAACGTACGCCGTGCCGGCGCTGCTGCTTCCGGTCCGGGACGCGCTGCCCGTACTGACACGGGCGCGGGCCTCGGCGCATGCCTCCGGCGCCGCCGCGTTCTGGGGTGCCGCTGCGCTCCTCGCTCTGCAACTCGCCGCCCGTGGCTTGCTGTTGCCAGGGCTGAGTCCGACGGACCACGATGCCTGGCGGGCCGGGCCGCTGACCGCCGACGATCAGTCGCGGATCCGTACACTCGCGGCCTCGATGCCGCCCCTGGCCCACGCGGTACCGCTCGACGGAACCGCGCAGCCCGTGCTGCTGCCCGATCCCGAGCTGCTGCTGCGCGCGTTCCTCGACGCGGTGGCGGACGGACTGCCGCGCACCCCCGCCGCGGCCTTCGCCACCGGCGGCCCGGCGTTCGCCGTCGACGCGCCTCAGCATCTGCCCGGTCAACGGGCCTGGGCCACCGATGTCGCGGCCGGGCACGATGCGGGCGTCCGGCTCTCGCTGCGGGTGGAGGTGTCCGGACTGACAGCCCCGGGCGAGGACGACGAACCGGCCGCCGGGCCGTCCTTCCGTGCTGTTCTGCAGATCCACAGCGTCAGCGATCCGGCGCTGGTGGCCGATGCCGCCGAGGTCTGGGCGGGGTCCGCGCCGACCGCTGCCGCCTTCGGCCCCCGAGCCCGGATGGATGCCCTTCTGGCCCTGCGCCGGGCCGCCCGTGCCTGGCCACCGCTGACTCCGCTGTTGTCGGCCGCGGTGCCCGGCTCCATCGAACCGGCCGACGAAGAGCTGGGCGAACTCCTCGGCCCCGCAGGACGGGCACTCGCCGCGGCCGGGGTCCAGGTCCACTGGCCCAAGGAACTGGCCCGCAAGCTCACCGCACGTGCGGTGATCGGCCCGCCCGACGACGAGGACAGTCAGGAACACCAGGGGTTCGTCCGCACCGGCTCGGACACTCCGCCCCTCCTGTCGGCCGATGCGCTGCTGACGTTCAACTGGTGGTTCGCGCTGGGCGACCAGAAGCTCAGCCGCGCCGAGCTGGACCGCCTGGCCGAGGCCAACAGGCCGGTGGTGCGGCTGCGCGACCAGTGGGTGCTGATCGACCCCGAGGAGGCACAGCGCGCCCGCGAGACTCAGGACCGCAAGGTCACTCCGATCGATGCGCTCGGAGCCGTACTGACCGGTTCCACCGAGGTCGACGGCCGTCGGGTCGGCGTCCGGGCCACCGGCTGGCTGGAGCAGCTGCGCCGCCGGTTGGCCGACCCGGCGTCCGGCGGGCAGCAGGGTGGGCAGCAGGCGGTCGGTCAGCCCCCGGCGCTCACCGCCACACTGCGCGACTACCAGCTGCGTGGGCTGAACTGGCTGCACACCATGACTTCGCTCGGCCTCGGTGGATGTCTCGCCGACGACATGGGGCTCGGCAAGACCATCACACTCATCGCTCTGCATCTGCACCGTCAGACCATCGAATCGGCCGCGGGGCCGACGCTCGTGGTCTGCCCGACCTCGCTCATGGGGAACTGGCAGCGGGAGATCGAGAAGTTCGCGCCCGGTACGCCGGTACGCCGCTTCCACGGCGGATCGCGCAGCCTGGCCGACCTGGTGGACGGCGAGTTCGTCCTCACCACGTACGGCACGATGCGGCTGGACACGGCGAAGCTCGCGGAGATCCGGTGGGGCATGGTGGTCGCCGACGAGGCGCAGCACGTCAAGAACCCGTACTCGGCAACGGCCAAGCAGCTGCGGACAATCGGCGCACAGGCACGCGTAGCGCTGACCGGTACCCCCGTGGAGAACAACCTGTCCGAGCTGTGGGCGATCCTCGACTGGACGACGCCCGGCCTGCTGGGCCGGCTCGGCACCTTCCGTACCCGCTATGCGCGCACCGCGGAGGGCGGCGACCCGGCGGCGGCCGAGCGGCTCGCCGCGCTGGTGCGGCCGTTCCTGCTGCGACGTCGCAAATCGGATCCGGGCATCGCCCCCGAACTGCCGCCGAAGACCGAGACCGACCGCACGGTGTCCCTGACGGCGGAACAGACGGGGCTGTACGAAGCGGTGGTGCGGGAGACACTGGCCGCGATCTCCGGCGCCGACGGCTTCGCCCGGCGGGGCCTGGTCGTGAAGCTGCTGACGGCCCTGAAGCAGATCTGCAACCATCCGGCGCAGTACCTCAAGGAGAAGGAGCCCCGGATCGAGGACCGTTCGGGAAAGGTGGAGCTGCTGGACGAGTTGCTCGACACGATCCTGACGGAGGACGCGAGTGTGCTCGTGTTCACCCAGTACGTGCAGATGGCCCGGCTGCTCGAACAGCACCTGGCGGCGCGCGGGGTGCGCACGCAGTTCCTGCACGGTGGTACACCGGTCGCGGAGCGGGAGGCGATGGTGAACCGCTTTCAGGCGGGCGAGGCCCCGGTCTTCCTGCTGTCGCTGAAGGCGGCCGGCACCGGACTCAATCTCACCAGGGCGGGCCATGTCGTGCACTTCGACCGGTGGTGGAACCCGGCGGTGGAGGCGCAGGCCACCGACCGCGCGTACCGGATCGGGCAGACCCAGCCGGTACAGGTGCACCGGCTGATCGCCGAGGGCACCATCGAGGACCGGATCGCCGACATGCTGGCCCGCAAGCAGGGGCTGGCGGACGCGGTGCTCGGCTCGGGCGAGGCGGCGCTGACCGAACTGACGGATGCGGAACTGGCCGATCTGGTGGAGCTGCGAGGGGGCACGCGATGACCGACGAATACGACAGCGGTATATACGACCGTGAAGAATACGAAGGCGACGGGAGCGATGCCCAGCCGCCGGTACAGGAACGTACCTTCGCCGCGCTGCCACCCGCGCGCGGACGCGGCTTCGCGGAGTCCTGGTGGGGCGGGGCATGGCTGAAGGCCCTGGAGGACACCGCTTTGGACGGCGAACAGCTCAAGAGGGGGCGGAGGTTCGCCCGCGAGGGCCGGGTCGGTGCGGTTTCCGTAAGGCCCGGCCGGATCACCGCGGTCGTCCGGGGCCGGGACTCGTCCGCGTACCGCAGTGATGTGCTCCTCCAGGAGCTGAGCGAGGCGGAGTGGGAGCGGTTCCTGGACATGGCCGTCGACAGAGCGGGGCACATTGCGGCACTTCTCGACCGCGAGATGCCGCCGCACCTGGTGGAGGATGCTGCGGCGGCAGGTGTGGAACTGCTGCCGGGGATCGGCGATCTGGACCCGGAGTGCACCTGCGAGGCGTGGGACCACTGCCCGCACACCACCGCCCTGTGCTACCAGGTGGCGCGGCTGCTGGACCAGGATCCGTTCGTCCTGCTGCTCATGCGGGGGCGCGGCGAGCGGCGGCTCCTGGACGAACTCCAGGAGCGCATCGCGGCCCGCGCTCAGGGGCACGGGCCGTTCGGCCCTGCCGCCCTCTCCGACGGGTCCGGTGCCGCCGGCACCGAGGCGAAGGACCGCGGCGTACGGGCGGACGAGGCGTTCGCCGCGCGGGACATCCTGCCTCCGCTGCCCGCTCCCCCGCCGCTGCCCGCGGAGCCCGGCTCTGCGCCGTCGCTGGACACGCAGACCCAACCGGAACCCGGCATCGATCCGGCGGTACTGGAGTTGCTGGCGACGGACAGTGCGGCACGTGCCCACCGGATGCTGGCGGACGCTCTCTCCCCCGGCCATGAACAGCAACCGCTGCCGACCGGTTTGACGCCGCAGCAGGATGCCGTGCGGCTGGTCGCGAACACCCGGCCCGAGCCCTGGATCGCGACACGGCTGGCAGCCGCATCGGGGCGGCCGCGAGCCGAACTCGATGCGGCGGTGCGTGCCTGGCGGTACGGCGGGGCGGCTGCGCTCACCGTGCTGGATGAGGAATGGACGCCGGATCCGGAGTCTCTGGCCAGGGCCCGGGCCCGGCTCGCCGAAGCGTGGGAGGAGGGCGAGCAGCCCCGGCTGCGATCGGCCGGCAATCGCTGGACAGCTGTCGAAGACGGTGTACAGCTGCGGTACGGGCAGGACGGGCGCTGGTGGCCGTACCGCAAGGAGAGCGGGCGCTGGATTCCGGCAGGTCCGGCGGATGACGATCCGGCGGCGGCGCTGGGAGGCTCGAGCGTGTCGGACGGCTGAGGTCGCTGAGGTCATCATCGGGGCCGCTCAGCGGCGAACGGGCGGGGCCGGGCACGACGTCCGGCCCCGCCCGTCGTCACATTCCGCCCTTGCGTCCAACTCGATGTGACCGTGCATTGAGGGAGACGGCGGCGTGTGCGACACGACCCAGGCTCTCCCGGTCGCGGAGCCCGCGTTCCCCGTTCGCCGTCCCCGCATCCGTTTCTCACGGCAGCCCTGGCCATGTGCCGGGGTCGTCCGCGTCCATGATCCGGCGGCTTCCCCCCGCCCACGCACCCGAATTCGGGCTCCTGCCGTCTTCCGCCACTTGCGCGGCGCCCGTACGGTAGGGCGCGCGAGACGCTCGACCGTACATCGGAGAACACCTTCCGGTCATCGGACAAAGGGAGCCACGGGGTGTCGGGGGATTCGAGCAGCGGACTGTTGCGCGATGCCATCGGGCTGCGCGAAGTCCTTTTCCAGAGCATCACGGCGATGGCGCCTGCCGCCGCCATCGCCGCGTCCATTCCGGCCGGAGCCGCGTTCGCGGGCGGCAGTCTGCCGCTGTCCGTGGTGGTGGCACTGGTCGCCTGCCTGTTCACCGCGTCGTGCGTCGCGGAACTGGCGCGCCATCTGCCTGCCGCCGGTTCGGTAGCCACCTACTCCGCCCAGGGGCTGCATCCGGCCATCGGTTTTCTCGTCGGCTGGGGCTATGTCTTCGTCGAGGCGCTGGTGCCGGCGCTGTTGCTTCTTCAGCTCGGCTTCACCACAGCGGGCACCCTGCACCAGGAGTGGTCGTCCTACCCGGCGGACCTGTGGTGGCCGTGGTCGCTGCTGGGTGCGGTGATCATCGCGCTCGCCGGGTATTTCGGAGTACGGGCCTCCGCACGGTTCGGAACCGTGCTCGGCATTTTCGAGGTGCTCGTCTTCGTCGCCTTCGCCGTACTGCTCATCGGGCAGGCAGGCTCGGACAACACCCTGTCGGTGTTCGGCACTTCGCACACCGCGGACGGCTTCGACGGCATCAGCGGTATTTTCGCCGGATCGGTCTACACCGTGCTGGCCTTCGCCGGCTTCGAGGCCGCGGCGCCACTCGCCGAGGAGACGAAGAACCCGCGGCGCACGATGCGGCGTGCGGTGCTCGGCGCGGCGCTCTCCATCGGCCTGGTGTACGTCCTCACCACCTATGCAATGTCCGTATACTTCGGGCCCGACAGGTTCGCCGGATTCGGCGCTTCGGGCGCGGCGTCGTGGGAGGGCGTGGCCCGCGCCTCATTCGGGCTGTTCTGGGTGCTGCTCTTCCTCGCGGTGGTCAACTCGACCGTGGCCAACGCCAATGCGTGCGCCAATGTGTCGACCCGGACGGCGTTCGCCCTCGGCCGCATCGGGGTGTTCCCGCAGGCCTTCGCGCGGCTTCATCCGCGCCGCCGCTCCCCTGTCACCGGAGTGGGCGTGCAGTTCGTGATCGCGGTCGGCGCGGCGCTCGGACTGGGTTTCGCCTACGACCCGGTGACCGCGTTCGTGCTGCTGGCAACCGTGATCGTGACGGTGATCATCGGTGTGTACATCGTCGTGAATCTGGCTTGCGCCGGGTACTTCCTGCGCCGGCGGCGCGACGCGTTCAGCCCCGTGCTCCATCTGCTCTTCCCGGTACTGGGCATCGCGGCGTTCGTCCCCGCGCTGCTGACGGCCGCCGGGATTCCGGCCTTCGACTTCGTCTCCGAGCTGAGTGCGCCCGTCTCGTACGCCGGTCCGGTCGTCGGTGTCTGGATGCTGATCGGGATCGTTGTGCTGGCGGTGCTGCTGCGCAGACATCCGGAGCGGGTGGCACAGACCGGACGGATCCATCTTGACAACGACCCGGAGCCGGCCGGGGAACCCGAGACAGGAGCAGTGCAGCGATGAACGACCCCCGAATCCTGACCGTCCGCCCCAAGGAGGGCGAATACGCCTGGACCTTCGGCGGAGCGGCGCCGGTCGCCCGTATCGAGCCGGGAACGTTCCTCGATGTGTACACGGAGGACTGCTTCGCCGGCCGGGTGCGCTCCGAGAAGGACCTGGTCTCCGAGGTCTGTGAATTCCCCTTCCTCAACCCGCAGACCGGCCCCTTCCATGTGGTGGGTGCGGAGCCCGGCGACACGGTCGCGGTGCATTTCGTGTCCGTCGAACCGGCCAGGGACTGGGCCGCCTCGACTACCGTGCCCCTCTTCGGGGCGCTCACCTCCACGCACACCACGGCGTCACTGCAGGCTCCGCTGCCCGAGGTGGTGTGGATGTGGCAGCTCGACCGGGCTCGCCGCACCTGTCTGTTCAGCGCCCGGGACAGTGACATCCAGGTGGAGCTGCCGATGGATCCGATGCACGGCACGGTCGGGGTGGCGCCGGCCAATCTGGAGGTACGCTCCGCGCTGGTTCCCGACGCGCACGGCGGGAACATGGACACACCCGAGATGAGGGCGGGCGTCACCTGCTATCTGGGCGTCAATGTCGAGGGTGCGCTGCTGAGCCTCGGGGACGGTCATGCCCGTCAGGGCGAGGGCGAGACCTGCGGGGTCGCCGTGGAATGCGCGATGAACACGGTGGTGCTGGTCGAGCTGCTGAAAGGTGTCACGACACCGTGGCCGCGGATCGAGTCCGACACTCATCTGATGTCGACCGGCTCCGCCCGTCCGCTCGAAGATGCCTTCCGTATCTCGCAGTTGGACCTGGTGCAGTGGCTGGCGCGCGACTACGGCCTGTCCGAACTCGATGCCTATCAGCTGGTCAGCCAGGCAGGTGAGGCGCCGTTGGCCAATGTGTGCGACACCAACTACACCTGTGTGGCGAAGATCCGCAAAAAGTGGCTGCCCACAGGCGATCCCCATCACGGACTCCACCGTCATCTGCGGGAGACTGCGGCACTGCTGTCCAGCCCCTGATCCACTTCCCCCACAGGAGTGTTCATGCATCGCAGAAGGATCCTTCAGGGCGCCGCCGCGACGGCGGCCGCCGCGCTGATCCCGGCCTCCGCCCGTGCCGCGGCTTCCACGGCGGCAGGCGACACCGACTATCCGCTCGCCCACTGGACACCCGCGTCCACGTCCAACTTCACGGCGTCGACCCGCCCTTCGGCGTATCCCATCCAGTACGTGATCATCCATGTCACCCAGGAGACGTTTCCGAACACGATCGGCATCTTCCAGAATCCGGCGAAACAGGTCTCCGCGCACTATGTGGTGCGCTCGGCGGACGGCTATGTCGCCCAGTGCGTCCGGGAACAGAACATCGCCTGGCATGCGGGCAACTGGGACTACAACACGCGCAGCATCGGCATCGAGCACGAGGGCTGGGTGGACCAGCCCTCGTACTTCACCAACGCCATGTACGAGAAGTCGGCGCTGCTGACCGCCTCGGTCTGCGACCGTTACGGCATCCCCAAGGACCGTGCGCACATCCTCGGCCATGCCCAGGTCCCGGGCACCGACCATACCGATCCCGGCCCGAACTGGGACTGGGTGCGCTACATCCGTCTCGTCAACCTCTACGGAACCGGCTGACGCACCTTCGCCGCCGCGTCCGATTGCTCTCCGCACCGTGGTTGTCGCAGACGTCGACTGCGGCCACGATGGGGTGTGCACGACGCCCCTGAACGGGAGGGTGAGTTGACGGATCCCTGGGTGGCCCTGGCAGCCGATACGGACCCCGGTGAACGGCTCGGCCAACTGCGGCACGCACACGAGGTGTTCACCACGGCCGGACGGCTGGAGCGGCCGGTGCGTCCGGTGGTCGGCGAGTCGTGGCGGCGCTCGGCCCGGGCCCGGGTCAGCCCGGACGGTACGGCCCTGGTCGAGCTGGGCGCGGACGACCTCGGGCCGTACCGGGACGGGCATCCTCTGGCCCCCGCCATGCCGCTGATCCGTGAGCTGATGAGCGCGTACGCGACGGACGGCGAACACCTTCTCGCGGTGTGCGACGCACACGGCAGACTGCTGTGGGTCGAAGGACACGCGTTGACCCGACGGGCCGCGGGCCGGATGAACTTCGTCGAGGGCGCCCGCTGGGCCGAGTCCGTGGCCGGGACGAACGCGCCGGGTACCGCCATCGCCGTCGACCGACCGGTGCAGGTCTTCGCCGCCGAGCACTTCCTGCGGCCGGTCCAGCAATGGACGTGCGCGGCGGCGCCGCTCCACGACCCGCACACGGGACGGGTCCTGGGCGCCGTGGACATCACCGGTGGGGACCGGCTCGCGCATCCGCACAGCCTGGCGTTCGTACAGGCGGTGGCACGCGCCGCCGAGTCGCAGCTGGCACTCCTCGCGCCCTCGCCGGCCGGGGAGACCGTACAGCTCAGTGCGCTCGGCCGGGACGAGGCCCTGCTCGTCGCGGGAGGCCGCAAGATCCCGCTCAGCAGGCGGCACAGCGAGATCCTGGTGACGCTGGCCCGCCACCCCGAGGGCCTCGGCGGCGACGAACTCCTCGTCGAGCTGTACGAGGACGAGTCGGTGACCCCGGTGACGCTGCGGGCCGAACTCTCACGACTGCGGCGACTGCTCGGCCCCGAACTCCTCCTCTCCCGCCCCTACCGTCTTTCCGCGCCGGTCGACGCCGATTTCGACACAGTGGCGCGCAGACTGGCATCCGGGGCGGTGGCGGCGGCACTCAGCGCCTACGCGGGTCCGCTGCTGCCGGGCTCGCAGGCACCGTCTGTCATCCGTCTGCGGCGCCGGCTCGACGAGCAGCTGCGGGCAGCGCTCATCGCTCGCGGTGACCCGGGGCTGCTGGCCGACTGGGCGTACAGCCCCTGGGGCGAGGACGATCTCCCGGTCTGGCAGGCGTTCGCCGCGGCCGTGCCCGCGGGACAGCGGCCCGCGCTCCTCGCCAGGGCCCGGGCACTGGACACCGAGCAGCGGTAGCCGCTCCCCCGCCGCCCACGCAACGGGGTTGCAACGTCGCGCTGCCTACCCTCACGCCAAGGGCCGTCCAACGGCGGGCGGCACCGGATCCGGGAGGCCACAGAGATGACCCGTTACGCTGCGCCGGGCACCGAGGGCGCCATCGTCTCGTACGAGTCCCGCTACGACCACTGGATCGGCGGCGCATACGTCCCGCCCGCCCGTGGCCAGTACTTCGAGAACCCCAGCCCCGTCAACGGCCGCCCCTTCACCGAGATCGCCCGCGGCAGTGCCGAGGACGTCGAACGGGCCCTGGACGCGGCACACGCCGCGGCCCCCGCATGGGGAGCCACCGCGGCAGCCGACCGCGCCTCGGTCCTCAACAGGATCGCCGACCGGATGGAGGCGCACCTGCAGGAACTGGCGGTCGCCGAAAGCTGGGACAACGGCAAGCCGGTACGCGAGACCCTGGCCGCAGACATCCCCCTGGCCATCGACCACTTCCGCTACTTCGCCGGTGCGCTGCGCGCCCAGGAGGGATCGCTCAGCGAGATTGACGACGACACGATCGCGTACCACTTCCACGAGCCGCTGGGCGTCGTCGCGCAGATCATTCCGTGGAACTTCCCCATCCTGATGGCGACCTGGAAACTGGCCCCGGCGCTCGCGGCGGGCAACGCGGTGGTCCTCAAACCTGCCGAACAGACCCCGGCCTCCATCCACGTATGGCTGAAGCTGGTGGCCGACCTCCTTCCGCCCGGCGTCGTCAACATCGTCAACGGCTTCGGCGCGGAGGCCGGCAAACCCCTCGCCTCCAGCCCCCGTGTCGCGAAGATCGCCTTCACCGGTGAGACCACCACGGGGCGGCTGATCATGCAGTACGCCTCCGAGAACATCAAGCCGGTGACGCTCGAACTGGGCGGCAAGTCGCCGAACATCTTCTTCGACGACGTGTGGAACGCGGACGACGACTTCCGCGACAAGGCCCTCGAGGGCTTCACCATGTTCGCCCTCAACCAGGGCGAGGTCTGCACCTGTCCGTCGCGCGCACTGATCCAGCGCGGGCACTACAGCGAATTCCTGGAGGCGGGCATCGCCCGCACCGAAAAGATCGTGCCCGGACACCCGCTGGACACGGACACGATGATCGGCGCCCAGGCCTCCAACGACCAGTTGCAGAAGATCCTTTCGTACCTGGACATCGGCCAGCAGGAGGGCGCGAAGGTCCTCACGGGCGGTCAGAGGATCGAGTACGACGGGGAGCTGGCGGGTGGCTACTACGTCCAGCCGACCATCTTCGAGGGCGACAACCGGATGCGGGTCTTCCAGGAGGAGATCTTCGGCCCGGTCGTGGCGGTCACGTCCTTCTCGGACTTCGACAACGCGATCGGAACGGCGAACGACACGCTGTACGGCCTCGGGGCGGGCGTATGGACCCGCGACATCAACACCGCGTACCGGGCGGGCCGTGCCATCCAGGCAGGCAGGGTCTGGACGAACTGCTACCACGCGTACCCGGCCCATGCCGCCTTCGGCGGCTACAAGCAATCGGGGATCGGCCGCGAGAACCACAAGATGATGCTGGAGCACTACCAGCAGACGAAGAATCTTCTGGTGTCGTACTCGCCGAAGAAGTTGGGCTTCTTCTAGACGTCAAAAAAGGGCGCCTGAACAGGTGTTTCACCTGTCAGGCGCCCTCCATGGAGCGCATCTAAGCCACGGGGTGAAGTACGGAGAAACTCCCGATATCTCCCACTGCTATCCCACCTCTGACCAGCTGTTCCGGGGCATTTCCGGGCCAAGGCCCGGCTCATGTGTCCTCTGCACTGCGGTCCTGCCCCTCCCACCTTCGCATCGACCCCTCGATCAGGCTGTTGGCATGGTTCCGCGCCTCGGCCAGAAACTTGGCGTAGTAGCGGAAGAGGACCTGGATGCTCTGTCCGGCGCGGCGCGCACACTCTGCCGGGTCGACACCGGAGGCAAGCCAGAATGAGATCCCTGCGTGGCGCAGGTCGTAGGGGCGTTTCGCCAGCTCAAGGGCGTGTTCGTCGAGAGTCAGTGCGGCCTCGCGCGCACGCCCCCATGTGATGTTGTACGCGGAAGTATCGACGTAGTTTCCCGCACCATTGCGGAACAGACGTCCATCGGGTGCGACACCGAAACTCTCTATGTGCTCGCGCAGCATGCGCACCAGCACAGGCGGGATAGGCACGGGCCTCGTCGCCTTGGCCGCGCGTCGCTTCAGTGAGTGGACCTCGTGAACGGCACCGTCGTTCGTCCACTCCTTCCCCGCCGTGACGACCCCGCCCTTCAGGTTGAGGAGCCCCCATCCAGTCGTTGGCAGTCGGCACTGGGGCTTCTGCAAGTGAATAACCTCAGCAGGACGCATCGCGGCGTAGTACATGCAGCCGAAAAAGGCGTACAGGTGCGGGCCTCGACCGGGCAGAGCCCTGACCGCAGCAAGCAGGCGGCCCACCTGCGCCGGATTGGGCACGCAGTCCGGATCGACTTCGTCGGCAACTTCCGGCGCAGACCACCGCAGGCCGGTCAGCGGGTTCTGGGTGAAGTACCCACGTTCCACTGCGACCCCGAACACCTCGTTGACGGCAGCTCTCTTGCGCTTCACGGTCTTCGCTGCAGCGGCTGCCCCATCGACCTTGCGGCACAGAGCGTCGAGTCCCCGGCGCAGCACATCGGGCTCCGCCAACTCGCTCACGGGCAACGAATGGCGCTCCAGCCAATCCAGTGCTGCCTGCCACTCCTCGGGCGGATCCCCCTTCCAGGCTTTTTTGTTGAAAGCCCATGAATACAGTGCCCTCCGCAGTTCACGAGGTGCCCGGGACATGTGCTCTGGCTCAACAAAGGCTGGAGTGATGGTCGCGAGAGCGTCGGCAAGCGTCCGACGTGTATTTCCCGGCGTACGGTCCCAACGCTGCTCGATGTACTCCCTCGCCAGGACATACCAGGTGGTGCGCTGTTTCAGGGCCCGGAGCTCGGAGGCCGGCAGGCCCGTCCTTGTATCGAACGGCTCGCCGTCGCGCGCGGCAGTCACGAGCTTGGAACGTCGGCTCTCCGCAAGGCCCTTCGTGAGAAAGGACTCGGATTTCTCCCGCCCATTGACGGTCCATCGAACCTCGAACCCCTTGCGACGGTCGGGCCGCTCCCGGGTGTCCCAAAATCGAACTCTGTAGCTCATTGCCATTCAGGCGTATCCCTCTCACACGCTTCCCACCACGCGTCTAGATCGACGCGGCGGCAGCGGAGTTCACCATTCGGAAGTTTGATCATTCGGGGCGCATGACCGCGAGCGCGCAAGCGGTAGAACGCTGACGGGCTCATTCGGATTTCCGCCAGGACCTCGGCGAGTTTGAGTGCGGGAGGGCGAGCCATGTTTCCCCTGAAGATTTGAACGAGTCGCCAGACACTGGGCGGCACAACAGAGCTAACTCAGTTGAGCGTTGGCAAGGAAGTTCACCGCGTCCGCACAGCTCCACCGCCAAGCGCAGCCCCTGCGAACTCCTCAATGGTCGCGACGATCGCCGGTTTGGCTAACCGGCGATCGTGGTCTATGTTGCGTGCCACATCGCCAGAGTCCGGTTGCTCCCACGCTGGCTTCGGCTAGGAAGCCAGCCGGTATGAGCGCAGGGCGGGGGTCGCGCCGTCCGTGACGATTACCAGCAGACCGTCATCAGTGAGTCGGTCAAGATTTCGCGCTACGACACACTCAGGAGCCCTAATGGCACGGGCCACGTGTCGAGTTGCAGAACCGGGGTGCGCTGCAACGTGTGCGAGGACGGCCCGGTCGCGGCGATAGCTGCGTTGCAGTAGATCCTCGCCGAACAGGCCGGCCGCGCAGACGCAAACGCACAGCCCAGTGGACACGGCGCCGTAGTCACCGGCCGTCTGGCCGGACCAAGCGCTCAGTGCGCCGAGCCCGCACAGGACAGGGGAAGTGAAGCGGGCGGAGCGAATAGCGGAATCCGGCAGGCGACCTCCTAGGTAGGGGCGACGTCAGAAGACGCCCGGTGTGGGCGGCAGTTCTGACCTGTTGTTTTCCGGGACGTTGTACGTTGACATGCTCCCGGCGGAGGTTTCCAGTCCTTTGGAGTTCTTTCGTGTCTGCCGTGGGCGAATGCCTGCCGACAGCTGCGTGGAGCCCTTCTGTCACGGAGCCGCTGAGGCGCAAGGCATGCCGGCGCCTTCGCCATGAAGCCGCTGCACGTGCCTCGTCGACGAAAGGACCTTCACCGTGCTGTCGAAGCGACGCGCCACCGTGGAAGACAGGCTGCCGTCTGACTGATCCAGGCCGGTGGGTGAGTCCCGCCCACCTTGACCGGTAGCGACCGACTGTCTGCGTGCGCTGGACGGCTGGGTAGGGTCGCGGTACCCGAGCTGGAGAGGTAGTTGCATTCTGCTCGTGGGCCCCTTGCACGCTCGGGAGTGTCACCAGGCACAACGCGGGGAAGAGCCCGCTGGCTGTCCCGCCTCCCCGATGGCTACCGTCTCGAAGGCTCGCCCGATCACGACATGCTGCGGATCGTCACCACGGAGCCCGCCCCTGCCCTCCTGACCGGATCCGGTACCCCGCAGCATCTGGTGGTCGGCGTGGTAGTCCCCGTGAACACCACGACCGCGCAGGCCGGGGACGGCGTCCTGCGGGCCATCGTCGACGAACTCAGCGCACCGTAGGGTGCCGGTGCGAGCGGTTCAGGGCTCGGTACTGATGCCCTGGTATCCGGGCCCGAGCCCGCGCCGCCTCTCCCGGGGCCGGGGCAGCTTCCCGGGTGCGGCCTGTTGTCCGGTACGGGCCATCTTTCCTGGGCTCAGGCCCTCCGTCGGGTATGTGGGCCGTTGTAGACGAACGGGCCTGCCCAGATCACGTGCCCGTACGCGATTCTGCGGAGCAGGCTCCACTCGGCAGCCACTGCGGCGAGGGCCTGCCCGGTGGTGCTGGTCTCGCTGTCACGTCGGTCCATCACCTTGCATAGCGTGGCTGTGACGTGGCTCAGCATCTCTCGGTGCTCGGCTGATGCAAGGTGCGGGGACACCCAGGCCAAAAGGCCGTCGACATCGGACTTGGTGAGATGCTGCGCCCCACGGCAGACCGGCCAGGTTCCGGCGTCTGTGTTCATAGCGGCATTCTCTCGCCAGGCGAACACCCCGTCACGCCCCGCCCCGGTGCGACCCGCACACCCGCCACCACACCTGACCAGTCTTGATGAGGGTCACCGTGTTCGCACCGTAGATCGAAGTTGTGTGCGGGCCTGGACGGGGGCGGTGTCCCGGACCAGGCTGTGTGAATGAACGACGAAGACGCCGCCCCCGAGGAAAATGACCATGCGGTCAAAGTGGCTCTCTACATGGAAACGCTCCAAGCTCGGATGGACCCGGACCAGTACGGGGCTTTGGCCCAGGCTCTGCACGAAGCGTTCCATCTGCTGGCTCAAGGCCACGAGGGCACCATCAGCTCCGATGACGACTCCTCATTCACGCCTGAGATGAATCGCGAGTCCGCGACCGTGCTGACGATCCTGCTCACCGGCAAGATGGACCAGCGGGTCGTTGAGGTGCCCGGATCCGACGGCCACTCCGGATTCGTCCTCATGGATCCTGAAGAGGCCGACGACCCCGCCAAGGTGCAGGAAGTGCGGGACTTCATCGACCAGTGGACCACCGAGCGCGAAGCCATGGACATCGAGCTGGACGGCATCGCGCGGGCCAGCAACCCGAGCATCGACGACTGAGCACTGTCGGCCAGGCCGCCTGGTATCGATCAGCGCGAGCACCTCCGTAGCAGGCCGGACGGCCCCGAAGCGCAGGCAGTTCAGCTCACGCGAAGCGCGAGAAGTGCGATTCCTGCGGTGGCGGCGCGGTGTTGGTAGGCGCGGAGGCCGGGGGCGCCGGGGGGTGCGGGCTGGCGGGCGTTGCGGTGCCAGTGGCCGGTGAGTGCGGCGAGGAACGCGGTGGAGGCCAGGGGGTCTGTCGCGGTGGCGGGGTGTTCGTCCAGCAGGCGGGCGATGTCCTGCGGGGGGTGTCCGGCGAGGACGAGCTGGGGGCGAGGGAGACGGCGTCGATGCAGGCGGGTCCGGTAGTGGCGTGGGCCCAGTCCACGAAGGTCACCCCGCCGGACTCGGCGCAGACGGCCGGCGCCGGATCGGCGCGCGGGCCCGGACCATCGATGAGTACTTCGAGGACGAGCGCCCGCTGCTGCTGCCGCTGCCCGAAGAGCGGTTCGAGACGGGGCGGGTGCTCACGCCACGGGTCGACCGCTACAGGTCGACACCACCCGCCTGGACGTGATGGCCGTCGGCGAGGACGGCCGCGCGGTGCGCCCGGAACTGACCATCGCCCTGGATGTGGCCACCTGGTCGGTGGTGGCGGCCGTGCTGCGCGAGGAGAGCACCCGGGCCGTGGACGCGGCCCTGCTGTCGCCGAGATGGCCGTGCCCCATACCTCCCGGCCCGGCTGGCCCGGCCATCTGCGCCTGGCCCACGCCGCCGTCCCCCACACCCGGCTGCTGGCCCTGGACGAGCGGCCTGCAGCCGCTGCACCCAGCCACAGCAAGGCGCGGCGGTTGAGATGGTCAGACCCGCTGGGTCTCCGCACCAGGCGCGTGTCCTGCCGGTTCGGCCTTCTGTGCCCGGAGTTCCCTGACCTCAGCCTGAAGGTCGGTGAGTTGCCGGTGAAGTGCCTGAATCGCCACGATCGCGACGCCGTTGGCATCGGTGCAGCAGATCGTCCTGTCGTCGGCTCCCAGTCCGAAGTGGGCCCGCCAGTCCTGTGCCATCGGCCCCAGGTGGCGCACCTTGTCGTCCTCCCACCGGTACCGCCATGTGCTCACCGGTAGGCCGATCATCGCGGCGAGGACATCGAACCCGTTCACGCCGTCACCCGCCTCTGCGACTGTTTCCCCGGAGGCTGTCGACGTAATTCCGGCGGGATTGGGTGTGTCGGGGTGCAGGCGCGCCTGGTAGGCCCGAATGCCGGCGGTCCGGGCGCGGTGGAGGCGTTCGGTCAGCGATCCCATCGCACCGGGCTCACGCTGGTCTTTACGGCCCGGTCGGAGAACAGCAGACTGCCCAGCGGGACGAAGTGAACGGAGGCCCCGGGGTCGTCGCCGACCGGGGCGGCGCTCTGCTCCACCGCCTGCACCTGCGCGGGCTCGGCGGCCTCGGCAGCCGAGGCCGCGCCCAGGCACACCGAAACGGCGGCGATCGCAGCGGAGGACACTGCGGCAAGTCGGCTAGCTGCGGTAAAAGACATGAAGCACGCTCCGGGTCAATCAGAGATCAGATCAACCAGGCAACGACACCGCGCCCCGTCGGTCACGAACAGCACGACCACACGTTGACTACTGCTCTGTAAAGCCAGCTGGAACAGGGGCGAGGAGATCGGCGGCGCCGTCCTTGTGCACGCCAACGTTTTGACACTGATTGATGGGCCTGATCCGGCTGCGAATCTCCGCTGATCGATCTTGCTCATCAATCGGTCGACAGATGGACGTCCGCACCCTCGGGCTCGGGCACGGACAGCCAGGTCAGGACGGCGCCGCCGGGACGTGGACGATCTGGGCCGCGAGGCCCTCTTCCACACGCAAGAGGCCCGCAGCAGCGATGCGGCGGATTCGCTCCATGAGGAATTCGAGGCCGATCCGGAAGACGGCGGTGGACCGAGTGGGTTCGCCGTACATCAGCGTGTACAGCGCGGGGTTGGCCAGCCCGAACTCGACCACGATGTCCCAGCCGTCGCGCAGTTCCATGACCGGGTCCTGCGGGGCGGGATCGATCTGCTGCTTGGCGGCCAGGAACCGGGTGAAGCCGTACTCGGCCACCGCGTCCAGCAGCCCCTCCTTGTCACCGAACAGCCGGTACAGGGCCGGCGGCTGCAGGCCAGCGGCGTCGGCGACCGCCCGGGTAGTGACCGCATCGCGGCCCCCACGCTCCAGCAGGTCCGACAAAGCCCCCGGCAGCCGCTACGCCGTGTCGGTGCCGGGACACCGCGCGTCGGGAGGCCTCCCACCGGGCGGCCGTCAGGTCGCCTGCGCCCGTGCGGTGGGGGTGTGGCCGTCCTGGGCTTCCTGGGCGCGTTCCGCCACCATCTGCGCCAGCACCTCCAGTGTGGCGACCTCGTAGTCATCGTTGGCACCTTCCTCCCGCACGGCGGCGACTACGGTGCCCACGCGAACGAACGCTTGCCCCTCCCCCTTCGAGAGTTCGAGAGCGTACGCCTGGTCGCCGAAGGCCGGTATCGCCAGCGGCTTGGACTCGCTCTTTCGTCCCATCCGCTGCTCGATGTCGTCGTAGACGCGCTGGGCGTCATCGGCCGAGGCGCAGGCGATCACCGCGAAGGAGGCGGACTGGTCGTAGGGGTTATGGAAGGCTGACTGGGCAACGCTCAGGATCCCCGCACACTGCTGCTTCTCCGACATCTCGGAGCAGGCTTCGCCACCTGACGCGAGACTTGTCGTGGACGTGCTGGTCCAGCCGGTCGGCATGGCGTGCAGGTCGGGTGCGATGGCCTTGACCGTCGCGGTGTCCTTGAGCACGGTGACCCGGTGCCCGGCGCCGGGAACCGGCGCGCCTTCGTCGCCCGTCGCGAGCCGGGCCAGCCCGTACACGGCCAGGGCCAACACGACGACCACCGCGACGACCGCCACGAGCGCGCCCGGGTCGCCCTTGCGGATCTTGGTGACTGCTTGGTTGCCGAGCACGAAGGTGCCGCGAGCCCGGCCCCCACGGTCAATGCTGATGCCACCCACGTTGGTGGGCTGCTCGGTCGGCTTCGGCGGGGCAAGGACACTCGCCAGGTACGCGGCGAACGCCGGATCCTCGGCCAGTACTTCCGACAGTTTCTCCCGCAACCGCGACCGCGCGTCGGAGTCGTCCGGTGTCCGTTCGACCTCCGATACGGCTTCCTCTCCCTGGGCCACGTCCCGCAGTCGGCCGCGCACCAGGTCGATGACCATGCCGCCGGCCGCTCCGCCGGCCGCGGTCGTCGCGGCAGCCGCGGCTCGCGCCACCGCGTCCACCGCCGCGGCCGCCAGATCCGCCCCGTCCATCCGTGTCCTCCGTTCCCTTGGATCCACCGGTCGTCGCCTGGCACGGGCCGGAGCCCTGTAGCCGCTGGTGCTCACCCTGTGCCGAGTCGGTGGGTCCGCATATGAATGCGTGGATCCTTGTCTCCGCTGAACAGAGCGAGGGCCCTCGAGGCGTCGAACGTGAATGGATCCACGACCGCGCCCGGTCGAGAGCCCGTGCTCCTGGCAGGTGGAAGTCCTGCGGTCCCCCATCGCGTCCAAGTGTCGGGCTGCCGAAGTTTGTTGCGCAGGCCCTCTCGCGCGATGAAACAATCTTCCGCTGTCGACGATGGCGAACGGTGCGAGCAGCCGGTCCGCCCACGGCGCGAATTCCTCTTGCGGGCGACACGACGGCGCGATTTATTCAGAGGCCGCTACGGGGAAAGGCAGGAGTGCCATGGGCCGACACGAGAATCCGCTCGACGCTTCGGCGGGCCCGGTCGCCGGGCTGGCGGGCGCCCTGCGTCAGCTCCGTCATGACGCCGGCAGCCCCCCGCACCATCAGATGGCCCGTCGCTGCTCCTACTCGGTCGCCACCCTGTCCCGGGCTGCGGCCGGCAAGCAACTGCCCACCCTCGCCGTCCTCCTCGCCTACGTCGAGGCATGCGGCGGCAGCACCGACACGTGGGAGGCGCGCTGGCGCCACGCGTCGGAGGAACTCACGGCACAGCACCTCGGTCAGGGGATTCCCCCGTACAAGGGACTCGCCCGGTTCGACCACACCGACCACGCTCTCTACTTCGGCCGTGAGCGACTCGCCGACGACCTGTGGGCCCTCACCCGCCGGCAACGTGTGGCAGCACTTCTCGGCCCTCGGGGAGCGGTAAGTCCTCTCTCCTCCGTGCGGGACTCGTGCCCCGGCTGCGACAGCAGGAGAGCGGTCCGGCACGCCCTGCGGCGATCCGTATCATCACCCCCGGCGAGCGCCCGCTCGCCACGCACCGCTCGCTCCTGTCGTCCGCGGACGCCCATCTGTCCGACACCTGCCTGATCGTGGACCAGTTCGAGGAACTCTTCACGCTGTGTAAAGATCCGGTCGAGCGGGAGGAGTTCGTCGCGGCTCTCCTCTCGGCCCGGGAGCCGGCCGGCCGTCTCCGCGTTGTCCTGGGTGTCCGCGCGGACTTCTCCTCGCGCTGTCTGGAGTATTCCGGCCTCGCCGCGGTCATCCGCGATGCAAGCCTGACCGTGACCCGCATGAGCCCTGCCGAACTGCGTGAGGCCATCGTCAGACCGGCGCGGGTACACGGGCTGGTCGTCGAGCGTGCTCTGACGGCCCGGCTCACCGCCGATGTCGCAGACAACGGCTTCGCGTTGCCGTTGCTGTCTCATGCTCTCCTGGAGACCTGGAACCGGCGGTGCGGCCGTACACTCACCCTGGATTCCTACGAACAGGCCGGCGGTCTGCAAGGGGCGATCGCCCAGAGCGCCGAGGGCGTCTACACGCGGCTCGACACCATCCAGGCGAACATTGCACAGCGGATCCTGCTGCGGATGATCACCCCAGGAGCCGACGGCGCCCCCGACACCCGTCGCTCTGTCACTCGGGCCGAACTTGCAGCCCTGGGCGGCGGCCAGCGAGCGGACAAGGTGCTGGAATCGCTGACCCGGGCCCGGCTGATCACTCTCGACGGGGCCACCGCCGGCCTCGCACACGAAGCCCTGATCAACGCCTGGCCCCGACTGAGCGCCTGGATCGAGCAGGACCGCGAGAAACTTCGCTTTCAGCGCTGGTTGACCGAGGCCGCCGGCGCCTGGGAAGCAGTCGGGCGGGAGCCCGGCGTGCGGATCTCACCGGTTCGCCTTACCCAGCTCGACGCACACGCTTCATATGCCCGCCGGGATGAACTCACGCCCCTCGAATCGGACTTCCTCGCCGCCGGCATGGCCACACACCGCCGCACCCTGCGCAACCGTCGTGCAACACGCGCCATGGGATCCCTGCTCGTCGCCACGACCACACTCGCTGCGGCCATGGCCTGGAAACAACAGCGACTACTCCAGGAACACCCGATGCGGCCCACACGGTGAAGCCGAACCACCCCCTGCCAGAAGGCGGCGAACTCGTGTACCACGCACCCGCGAAGCCGGCGAGCGAGTCGGCCCGGCTGGCCCGTTCCGTCCTGAGCGCGAAGGGCATCACCTACGCCAAGGCGCACGTGAGCGATACCGAGAAGGTGTCTCTCCCACAACAGAATCTGGTCGACGTTTCCAACGGGCGCCTGGCCAAGACCAGCCCGTGGGGCCACAAAGGGTGCGCGGGTCGCGCTCGACACACGGATGCTCAACGGTGTCCTGAAGCTCGGCACCCAGTACCACTACAAGTTCGAGATCTCCGAGTTCGTCGGCGGAAAGCACAGCCGCACCTCCAAGCACTACGCGGGCCGCGCGGTCGACGTGACCTGGATCATCGGCCGCCACGTGGGCAAGAAGGCCGATCACCGCGGGCTCATGAATGCCTGCCGGAAGCTCGGCGCCACACTGGTCCTCGGGCCGGGCGACAAGAACCACGACACCCACGTCCACTGCCAGTGGTAACCCGCCTCCAGCACACCGGGTGACCTGTGAAAACTCCCGCTCCTCCGTGGTGCAGGAACCGTGGGTCCCCAACGGCAGATCCCCGGCCCGGCACCCTGCGGTCAGGACGCTGTGCTCCGCACTACCGGGCCCCGCGGCCGGGGGCTGGAGGGGTGCGCGGTCGTAGGCGCTCTCCCTGGGGCCCGAACATGATCAGGTATTCGACCGGTTCTCCGGGGCCGGCGTTCGCGACTCCGTGCGGGGTGCGGGTGTCGAACTCGGCGACGTCCCCGGCACTCAGGACGAGGTCCTGCTCGCCAAGTGCGAGCCGCAGCCGCCCGTACAGGACGCACAGCCATTCGTAGCCGTCGTGGGAGACCTGCCGCGGCCGCGCCGGCGGCGCGTCGACGGCGGGTAGGACGTGCTTGTGGGCGTGCAGGCCGCCGACGTACCGGGTCAGCGGCAGCACCGCCTTGTCGTCGCCGAAACGCTGCGGCATCGGGGTGCGAGGCTCGGCCGCGGGGGCGGGAGCGGTGCCGGCCAGTTCGTCCAGGGAGATGTCGTACGCCTTCGCGAGTTGCAGCAGCACCTCCAGGGTCGGCTTGCGCCGGCCGGTCTCGATCCGCGACAGCGTGCTCAGCGAGATGCCGGTCGCGCAGCTGACGGCGGTGAGTGTGGCGCCGCACTGCTCGCGCGCGGCCCGCAGCCGGGGGCCCATCGCCGCCAGCGTGTCGGCTGTGCCGTCGTCCCTCACCGTCGCCCCACTCCCTCCGGCCGTGCCACCTCCACCGCCCTGTCCTGCCAGTTTGCCAGGATGGCAAGGGTGCTCGCGTCGGGCGGCCGCCGCGTCGCATGATCGGTGGGTAACCGCGTCCGCCCGCGAACCGAGGAGAAGTCCATGCACCCCGAGCCGTCCGCCGACCTGCGCCACCGAACCATCGAGGCCCCCGCCGGGCGCCTGCACCTGGTCGAGCAGGGCACCGGCCCGCTGGTCCTGCTCGTACACGGCTTCCCCGAGTCCTGGTACTCCTGGCGCCACCAGCTCCCGGTCCTCGCGGCAGCGGGATACCGAGCCGTGGCGCTCGACGTGCGCGGCTACGGCCGCTCCTCCAAGCCCGCGGACACCGACGCCTACCGGATGCTCGACCTGGTGGAGGACAACGTCGCCCTGGTGCGCGCCCTCGGTGAGGAGAACGCGGTGGTCGTCGGCCACGACTGGGGCTCCAACATCGCTGCGGCCTCCGCCCTGCTCCACCCCGAGGTCTTTCGCGCCGTCGGACTGCTGAGCGTCCCCTACGCGCCGCCCGGCGGCCCCCGCCCCACCGAAATCTTCGCGCAGATGGGCGGCGACCAGGAGTTCTACGTCTCCTACTTCCAGGAGCCCGGCCGGGCCGAAGCGGAGATGGAGCCCGACGTCCGGGGCTGGCTCGCGGGCTTCTACGCGGCCCTGTCCGCCGACACCATGCCCGCCCATGGCGAGCCCGACCCGCACTTCGTGGCCCGCGCCGGCGGCCGGCTGCGCGACCGCTTCCCCGGCGGCAAGCTGCCCGCCTGGCTGACCGAGGACGACCTCGACGTGTACGCCGGGGAGTTCGAGCGCACCGGCATGACCGGCGCCCTCAACCGCTACCGCAACATGGACCGCGACTGGGAGGACCTCGCCCCGCACCGCGGCGCCCCGATCAAGCAGCCGTCCCTGTTCATCGGCGGCGCCCTGGACGCCTCCACCACCTGGATGTCCGACGCGATCGACGCCTACCCAGCCACCCTCCCCGGCCTGGCCTCTACCCACATCCTGGACGGCTGCGGGCACTGGATCCAGCAGGAGCGTCCCAAGGAGGTCAACCGTCTGCTGACCGCCTGGCTCGCTTCCCTCCAGGGCTGAATCGTCGGGCGTGCCGCGGCCGGGCGCCGTCGCAGGAGAACCCCGGCCGGCACACCCGAGAGCAGTGCCCGAAGCCCGACCTCGTCATGCAACTGCTGCGCGAGAGCGACACCTTGGAGGTGGCCCGGCCCGACCGGCTCTCCCGCTCTGTGCTGCACCTGGTGACCCTCGACGCCGAACTACGCGAGCGCGGCATCGGGCCGCACGTCATCGAGCAGGGCATCGACACCGCCACCATGGAAGGCCGTGTGATGTTCGGGGTGCTGTCAGTGCTCACCGAGCTTCAGCCAGAACTGATCGTGGCGAATACGAACGACGGGCTCAAACCCCCGCACGAACCCGCGGACGGGGCGGCGGGCGCCGGCCCAGGCTCACCGATGGCCAGACCGCGCTCGCCCAACGGCTCTGCGAAGAGCGGGAGAAGACCGTCCAGCAGATCGCCGGCATGTTCATCGGAGAATCCGGCAGTGACCGCGACGGGGCAGGCCGGCAGGTCGATCAAAACCTGAACCCGCACTCGGGCGCGCCTGGTCAGCCAGGTGAAGTCATGGGCACCTGGGCTGCCGTGCGGCTGGCTGACTTCGGACTCCTCACCGCCTACTGTCATCCGTCGCCGTTCGCCGTCCGGCATCGCAACCTGTTTGCCACTGCCGGGGAAGTGCGTACGGGCGCGCGTCGGCGCCGGCACTTGCTCTCGACCCCGTGCGCGTCCGGGTCACCGGACGATGAAACCGGCCGCCTCGGTGTCCAAGGTCGTGGTGCCGTCCTGCGCGGTGGCCAGGACGGCGACATGCCAGGCACCGCGCGGGGACGACTCGGCGTCGGCACTGGTGACCTCGGCGGTATAGGTGCAGCGCACGGTGTCCTGACCGGAGGGCTTGCAAACGGCCGACTCCACTGCGGCCATGTCCTTGGCGGTCAGCCCCTTCTTGGCCAGGGACGAGTCCTGCGGCCAGGCCAGCACCTTCACACTCTTGACACCGGAGGAAGCCGTGACATCGGTGGCGAAGGCCAGCGAGCCGTCCCGGTCCCCGTCGGGAGCGGTGTGGCGAACAGTGCTGTGCGTCAGCACCGGAGCCTGCTCCGCAGCCTGGGCGAAAGCGAAGGCACCAATACCACCGAGAAGAACGACACCAGCAACAACGGACAAGGCAACACGTCGGGACATGGGATTCTCCATAACTGTCTCAGCACTGAGTCGGGTCCGCGCCGCTCTGATCCGACGCTGTGCCGATACTCCCCGCGCGAGGATTCGCCGGACATGAGCGCGCATACTCAAACCGACCTGAGTGGTCGGTCGGGGGATTCCGGGGTACGGGCGTGCGGCTCGGCGTGCACGGGGGCGACAGACATCTCCTCGGCGGGCGCGGGGGGCGTTGCTGCGTGGCCTGCTTCTGCGGCTTTTGTTGCTGTGTACTCCTCGGTGCCGGCCGTACGTCTGCGTCGGCCGGTCTGGCCGGTGGGCCGGTCTGGCCGGTGGGCCGGTGGGCCGGTGGGCCGGTGGGCCGGTGGGCCGGTGGGCCGGTGGGCCGGTGGGCCGGTGGGCCGGTGGCGGACCGTACGCGGGCAGCGGGGTGTCGTCGCGGAACGACGTCGGGGTGTGCCGCGCGAGGGGCGTCTCGGACAGGTACGCCCGGGCGACGATCTGCTCGGCTTCGGCAGCGTACGGGATATTGCCCGGAAAGTGGCGGCGGCTTCGTGACCGGGGCTGACGGTGCAGTGTTCTTTCGTGCTGCCCAGCCTCCTACATGGTTCGGTAGGCCCGGAGGAAGGTCCGCACTCCCTCGACGACGAGTGGCCGCACGCGGGTGTCCTCCGCGGCATTCGCGGAACCGAGCCTGTCCAGCGTGACGCCGAAGGTCAGCGCGATGAACTGGTCGGCCGCGAGTCGAGGGTCGGGGACGTCGAGCAGCCCGGCCGCGGCAAGGGCGGCGAGCCGCTCGGCGAGTGCCTCGTCGGGGGTGTCGGCCATGGAGTTGTAGCCCCGGTGCGGCAGGTGGCCGGATTCCGTCCGGACCAGTCGTTGCAGCGTCGCGTACTCCGCTGAGCCGAGCATGTCGGTCGCGATGCGCATCGAGAACGTGACCAGGGCGTCCTCGAGGTCGGCGTCCTCTGCGAGGTCGGTGAGGGTGTCGTCGAGGGTGCGCCGGATCGTGGTGATCAGTGACTCGCCGACGGCGTCGACGACTGCTTGCAGCAGCGGTCGCCACTGATGCTCGTCACAACACCATCATCCACAGGGGACGATCATCGTTCAGATGAGGCCCATGAAGTCGAGGAAGAACCACTTCTCGTACTCATACCGCTCGCGTAGTGCGAATGTTCCGTCTGCCACGAGATCCTTGCCGTCCCACCACCATCGTGGCTTCGCATCGAGAGCCTCTGGATAGTTGAAGAGCTCGTGAGGAAGGGGTTGCTCATCGAAGTTACTCGGAGGCATCCAACCCTGCTCGCCGACGATGACGCCCGCGACGGCATCGGCCGTGAGTACGAAGTCGGGAGTTTCGTCGTCGTTGAACGTAAGCCGCCATTCGCGCTCGTGCAGCCAATCCGCGGAGCCAGGTTCGTAGCGCACTCGCCGACTGCGGAATCGGGCTGGCATTCCATCAGTCGCGAGCAACTCCTCGTCCGAGAGATAGAGCACTGGCCGGGCGCCAGCGGCTATGAGAGGGCATTCTGAACCGGTATGCCCGACTCTGGCGTTGACCGGGGGGTGAGGCGCTGTTCGGGCGATCGCGTGGTCCTTCGGAGGCTTCTACAGTGTCCCGATTGGAGGGGTCGGGCGAGGATCGGTAGATCAGAAGGGTCGGCTCAAGGACGTGGTGCAGATCGAGCGGTTGGCGGACCTGAAGCCCGTCCATCAGCGTCAGGCTGCCGTCCTGGCCCTGTGGCGGTGGCGTGCGCCCGTGTTCGCGTTCGAGCTCGATGCAGAGTGGGGTGTCGATCAGGCTGCATTGGAGTCGCTGTTCCAACTGGCAGCTTCACCTGCGAGTGAACAGTCGGATCGTGCATTCCAGCAAGCGATCGCCGAGCTGTGTACGGCCCCGCTCTTCACGTCTGAAGTCGACCCGGACACGGTCCAGCTCTTCCAGCTGGAGACCATCAGCAGCCTGCTGACCTTCGGCGAGTTGCTGGACAAGCCTGGCGTGGACGTAGCAGAGCGAGTGGTCGAGGGCTCGGCCGGCCTGGCGAACTACCTTGATGACCTCGTCGAGGGCTCGTTCTACTCGCACCCCTCGGAGGAAGCCCACCGCGACTACCTCGCGAACCTGGCGTACCAGGCGGGCGAGGGGTATTTCGCGTCACGCAACTTCGCCGTCGAATCCGCCTGCCACGGCGCTCTCCGGGCTCTCCCCGACGCCGCAGGCTTGCCCGACTCGTTAACCGGTCGCGAGTTGCTCGCGCTGTGCGAAGACTTCGGCGAGGAGCTCATCACAACGATGCGGTGGCTCCGCGCGACGGGCCACTAGCGATCGCGTCGTGAGCCGGATGACGAGTGCGGCAGCCGTGACGTGCGGCTTCATGCGGGGGCGGCTACGGGCGGCGCTGGACGAACAGGCCCGGTTCGGTCTCGGCAAGGACGCCCAGGCTGACCAGGCGCTTGAGCTTGTGCCGGGTGCTCTCGATGCTCTTCGGCGTGAGCGGGAGGTCCAGGGCCTGGCACAGGTCGCGAGCGCGCTTCGCCCCGTGGGTCTCGGCGAAGGTGTCGAGGATCTGCTGGTAGGCCGGGTGGGTCGGCAGGGTGGGCGGCTCCTCGGTCGGCCCTGGGGCACTCGGCGGAAGGGCGAGGAGCGTCTTGCGGGTCACCGCCAGGTTCTCGATCTCCTCGTCGAGTTCACGCAGGCGCGCGGTGAGCTCATCGATCTGCGTGCGGAGCTGTTCCGCGGCTGTGCCGAGCTCGCGTTCGCGTGCGTCGATCCGCTCCAGGAGCGGCGCGACCTGGGCGTCCACGTGGTCACCCGCGCCAGGTGAGCGCGGTCTGGCCGGTGAGTCTGCGCGCTATCACGTCGATCATGGCCCAGCGCACCCTGGATTCGGAGGACTTCGGCCTGCTCTCGTAGTCCCGCACGAGCCGCCGGAACATCATGAGGATGCCGAGCGTCTGCTCCACGATCCACCTCTTGGCCTGCGGGACGAAGCCGGTGCTCTTGTCCGCGGGGTTGCGTTCGACGATCTCGACGTCGATGCCGATCGTGGTGCCGTGCTCGACGACGGTCTTCTTGAAGCCCTGGTCCACCAGGGCCTTCTTGATAGTGCCCATGGGGGCGACCTGGCCGAGCAGCGCGACACCGAACGCATTGTCGTGGGCGCTGGCGGCCAGCACGGTCACGGCGACGACCAGGCCGAGGACGTCCACCGCCACCCCGCGCTTGCGGCCGGGCACCTTCTTGGCCGCGTCCTTCCCGGTCGTGGCCGCGGGCACGTTCACTGCCGCGTGGACGCTCTGGGTGTCGATCACGACCAGGCTCGGATCCTCCGCCCGCCCGGCCTTCTCCCGGACCTGCCAGCGCAGCAGGTCATTGATCTTCACGTCCGTGCCGTCGTCGCGCCAGGCCGCGAAGTAGTAGTAGACGGCCGACTTCGGGGGCAGATCGTGCGGGAGGTAGTCCCACTGGCAGCCGGTCCTACCCTGGTAAAGAATCGCGTTGACGATCTCCCGCATCTCGTACCGGCCCTGATGTCCCGTCGGGGACGGGTGGTCGGCCTTCCAGGCCGCAATCAGCGGCTCGATCAGCGCCCACCGCTCATCGGACAAGTCGCTCTTGTAGGGCTTGCGGTCGCTCACCCGAATAGCCCAGCAGGACCAAGCTGCGCGACCGGCCTGAACCACCCAAACGCACACGATCAGGCGACCACAAGACGGTCATAGCTGCTCAGAACGTCCTCTGAGAGCCTCGCGGTCGAGTAGAAGCGCCCAAGGCTCGTACGGCCCGCGCGGGCCAATGCCGTCGCGAAGCAGGACCCGACGAGCGGCATCGGAGGGCTCGCCCAGGCAGACCACAGCCTGGCTCTGGCGGTACGGCACACTCCCGCGAATCTTCCCTTCACGGAGGATGCCCACCAGTCGATCCTCGGCAGTCCCAATCGCATGAGCCGGGGGACGGTCGTCGATGCTTCGAGGGCGTCCCGTGAAGTGAACGAGAGTGCCGGGAAGGTCAGGGTGAATGCCTACGCCGGGTGAGGGCCTCATACGTCTCCTTCGCGGTTCGACAGCAGCAGAGTATGGCCAGGGGCTCGTCGAGGTGAGGCGTGAGCACCGCAAGCCGCCCCCACCCAGTCCTACGGAAATCCTCCGCAGCTAGCATCCACCCGTGCACGTCGAGCCCCGATTCGTCATCGACTCCCCACTTCCGCCTGGGCGGATGATCACGTCCGATGAGGGAGATGGGGAAGCGCAGCCTCTATGGCTCAGTGACGGTTCGGCCACGGGCGAGCTGTGGACGCGGGTGTACGCCGAACACACACGCGCTGGTCTGTGGCCGCTGCTGCTTCACTCGCTGGATCCGAGCGATGGCCAATTCCGCCCGTGGGGATCTGGGGGAATCTTCCCCGAGCAGATGTCCTCCCCGGCAAGCCACGACCCTGCCCGCCTCCTCGCACAGTGGTGGGCGACCTACACGGCCGTCGACGAAGACGACGACATGCTCGACACCGACAGGCGCCTCGCTGTCACGGCTCCGTTCGGACAGACCTGGCCTGGCCTCGCGCCCAGCCGGGAGACCGCGATCAACCCCGACCATCTGGCCTCCGAGTACGCGCAGGCGTTCCTCGCCGACCGCCCACAGACACGTCTGGGGCTGGTCGCCGCAGCGTCCGGTGCGGAGGCGCTGGCGGTCGTGGGCTGGGACGGACCCTGCAACTACGACAACGACACCGCGAAGTTCTCCGCCGTCCTCCGTGACTGGGAACACCGCTTCGGCGCCCGTGTCGTCGCGGTCGGGTTCTCCACGTTGCACCTCAGCATCGCCGCGCCACCGGTGGACGAGCATGAGGCTCTCCTGGTCGCGGCCGAGCACTTCGCCTTCTGCCCGGACAACATCTGGCAAGGCAGCCGGCCGTACACGCTGGCCGCATACGCCGAGCGGATCACCGGGGCCCATTACTGGGACTTCTGGTGGGACTGATCCGCTCCCCAGAAGCGCTTAACCGGGAAGTGGTCTTCAGAGGTACGGCGCTGGGTTGTCAGACGACGGACAGTCTGTGCCACCAGTGACTGCAGCCGTTGGGGGAGAAGCGCTCGCGGCGCCGCGCGTCGGCGATCGAGAGCACTGCGACCAGCAGCCTGAACGCCTTGCGGCGTTCGTCGAGGGGTGTGAGGCTGGCGATCTTTCCCAGTTGCTCGTCGATCCGGCCTCGTGAGATCAGCACTGCGGGCGTATGCGTCGGGCGCAGCCCGGCACGGCAGATGCTCTCCGGTGCGTCCTCAGCGACGGCGCGAGCCTGGACGCAGTGATGGCGCAGGAACAGCAGCACCTCGGACTGCTCTTCCTGGCCAAGGCCGTCGAACCATTCGATGCCCTCTGACATAGGGCGCAGCCCCTGCGCGAGCTCGTTGAGCAGGACGTCGCGTTCGTTCATGACTGCCTCCCGTGGGACGGACGCCGCTCCGCCGCGGTGATCAGGATTCCGAGCAGCACCGCCAGATCGGCCGCGCCTTCGGCGTCGTCGGCCCAGCGCGTGGTCTGCAATGGGTGAACCTGGTCGAGGAGGACGCCTTCGCGTGCCAGGACGAAGGCCAACGCCAGCATGGCCGCGCGGGCGTTGCCGTCCTCGAACGGATGGAAGAAGAGGATGTCGAGGTAGGTGCGGGCGGCGCGTGGGGGGAGGGGCAGACCAGGTTGAGAGCTCTCGGACAGACATCGCTCGAATCGCGCCCGCGTATCGGGTGCGAGGCCGTAGCGCTCCCGTCCGCCCTTCGCGAAGGCCGGCATAGTGCGGAAACCAACGAGGTCGTGGCCCAGCACGGTCCGCTGCCACTTCGCCATGAGGGCGAAGGTCAGCGGCCTGCCCTGCTCCGCGTCGGCGAAGGCCAAGTCGAGGGCGGTCAGTACTCGCGCGGTTCCCTCGCTGTCCTGCCCGCCTCGCGTTGCCATGAAGAAAGAAATTCCGGAAGCCGTCGCGGGCCGGTGCTCCAGAGACGGGGCATGCGTCGCGCCAGGATGGCCAGGAGATCTCCGTCCGGATGAGCAGCCAGTCGGCAAGGCTGTCCTTCGGTTGGCCGGGCCCGGAAGTCATCTGATTCCGCCCACGCCTCTGGCGAACCGCGAGCTCACCGCGTCGATCACCGGAACGTCAGGTGCGATCCAACTGCCGAACCGGCCGCCGACCGCGCCCTCCACGATCTCCTTGGCTCGTTCCTCATCGATGCCGTTGTACGCGAGGAACCATCCGAGCACCTGCTCGCAGTGCCCGTACCAGCCGCTCTCGGCCTGCGTGCGGTCGGCCACCGCGGTGACCAGCCGCGTGCAGGCCCGCTCCCAATGCCAGGGATCCACCGAGGCCGAGGACACGGCCGAACTCGAAGGCAGCGCCAGGGCGGCAAAACGCTCTGTCAGATCCTCTAGCCAATCACGCCACTCAAGCAGGGCCGCGACGACCAACGGAGCGGTCGCGTCCGCCGTCGACACCGAATGAGACGTGCAGCACCACACGCCGACGATCCCGCCGTCGGTGTCGCCTTCACCCACCGACCAGTTCCACCCGCAGGCCCACCGGCCGTACCGGTCCACCAGGAACTCGGTGACGCGGGCCAGCGAGCGTCCGCGGTATTCGTCGGCCGCCTCGGGGCTGGGCAGCAGGGGTGCGACAAGACCGGCCAACTCCCGCGCCGCACCCTCGTCCAGCTCGAATGGGTGTCGCGACGGATCTACTTCCGCCCAGGTCAGGGTGTGTGCCCTCAGCTCAGTCACCATGCCACTCTGCCGTGTGTAGCTGCCCTGCCTCCACTCAGTATCGCCGACACAGAACCAAAGAGTGCTCCGACGCCCCTCGCCACTGAATAGGCGACGCCCTTGTCAGTGCACCTGATTAGGGTGCCTGCCATGGACATGAGACTGCTGACCGAATCCCTCTCGGGTTGCAGTCAGGGCTGCGTCGAGGTATTCCTGCACCGGCTCGAACACCCTGTACGGCACGTACTGCGGGATCTCGCCATGGGCGACCCAAGCGAGCTCGGCCAGCTCCTCGGTGTCCGCGACATGGGCGGTGCCGCCCATCACCTCGCAGGCCGTGTACGACATCATCCGACCCGTCTTCGGGTGGATCCGCTCGCCCAGCAGCTTCACGGCGGCCACCTCCAGCCCGGTCTCCTCCTGGGTCTCTCGTACGGCGGCGTCTTCGCGGGCCTCGCCCGGCTCGACTTCACCGGCCGGGAACTGCCACGAGAGCTGGCCTTCGCTGACCTGGCGCCGAACCATGAGTACGCACCTCTCGTGGACAACGATGGCCGCGGCGATGCCCGGACGCTCGTCCGTGTTCTGCTGCGTCACGTCTGCTCCTCCAGGACGGCCAGGATGGGTGGGAAGATCGTATCGACGGGGATGAAGCGGGGCACCGAGTTTCTGGGGACCCACATGACGTCGATGTTCTCGTCCGCGTCGGTGTTGCTTGCTTCGCCCGCCAGGTACTCGCAAGGGAAGTACTCGCACAGCACTCCGGTCACGGGGTGAAGCCGGTTCCCGAGGTGCTGCCGGACCGCGCAGGGGACACCCGTCTCGTCCAAGGTCTCCTGCACGGTAGTGGTCTCCGCCTTGCCTCCCGGCTTGATGACACCGGCCGTAGTGCAGCCCGATCTCCCGCATCCCTGCCCCTCGGTCATCCCCCAGCCCCAATACCTGCTGGGACGTCCTCTCTCAGCAGCCCTGGGGACGGAACCGGCTGGCCGTTCGAGATCGCGGTCTTCTCGGCACACGTACGAGCCGCTCCCCGGCATTCACAGCCCATTTGCGGTGGCCTTCGAGACTCGACAAGTCGGCCCGCGTTGCCACAAGAAGCCCCGGAACCATGCGCCGCACAGGCGGTTCCGACAGCAGCCATCGACTACTCTCTGCTATGATTCAGTGGCATTTGGTGATCATTGAGGGGTTCTCTTGGCCGCCCCCGCAACGCTGCCGGGGGATCCGGCACGGCTGTCACGTTTGAAGCAGGTGTCTCCCGACCTGGCCGACGACTACATGACGCTCGAACTGCTGGCAGCGGGTCTGGCGGGGATTCAGGCCAACCAGCAGAAAGCGCTGTGGAGCTCAGCTCAGCCGTCCGGCGACCCCACGGGCTTTCCCTCGGCATGGAAGGCCGGTGTAACGCGCCTGCTCTGGAGGGCGTTGGAGGACGGCTGCCGCGAGGTGGGCTCGCATGCGGATGTTTTCCGCTTGTGCCGCGTGCCTCTCGGGCAATGGCCCCTGTCTCTGTGTATCGCTCAGAGCGATTCCGAGCTCCTTCTGATCGAGAACGGTCGGCCGTCGGCCTTTGCCGAACAAGCCGCGCGGCTCCTGCTGTCCAAGGACCCCGAAGCGGAACTGGTCGAGAATCGGTGCTAAGAGCTGATGATCGCCGTGGCCGACCGAAACGGGGAGACCGAACGGGAGGTCCAGGACAACTACGTTCAGCTCCGGGGCTTTCTGACGAAGCACGCGGTCGCCTCCGACATCGATCTTCTGGGTCTGCTACGGGCCTTCCCCGCCAAGGACGCCAACGGGCAGCCGTGGGTGAAGCACTGGTTCAGTCAGTGCTACCGGGCTCAGCCGGCCAGCAGCGCCGTCGTACTCAGCTTCTGCGATGGCTGCGAGAACCCGGTCTCCGGTCAGCGTGACTGCGGCACGCCGGGCTGCACGGGACGTCCGGTTGCCCGAACTGTGGAGACCATGTCCGAATACTTTGTGCAGAACAGGGCTGTTCGGCGCTTCTTCCACGATCCCGGGCTGGCCGAGCAACGGACGTTTGCTGCCCTGGAGCCGGAATTCGGACAGCGCCTGCGCCCCTGGTGGGGCATGGACGCGGTGGACGTGGCCATCGACTTCGAAGGTACCGGGAAGATGGGAGTCGGTGAGTGGTGGGCCGCCGACGTGAAGGATCACGCCAGCGCCACACTTCTCGGGCGCTCGTTTCGTTGGAACCCACGTGCTGCGTCGCAGCGGCGGATCCTCGTCATCGCACAGCACCGCTTTGAACAGCCCGACTACGTGGATGACCTCGCCACTTCGCTGCAAGGGCGCGTACAGGGCATCGAGATCATGAGTGAGAATGCGTTCGTCGCCGCCGCACTGGCGCATGACGGGCGGCGACGCCGATGAGCCGGGATATTGAAGGCTGGCTCGAAGCGCTGGAAAGCAAGGCGTCGTCGTCAGGCGTGGCCGAGGCCATCAAGCCCTTCTTGTCGGTTCGTGAGTTCTTCCGGGTCGAGCTCGGGCTGTTCTTCCTGTCCGAGTACGCGCCCGGCCAGCCGGCCACCCTGATGCGCAAGTTGCTCGACGGGTACACCCTGCCGGGTGCCGGCACCGAGACGGTCGTGCGGAACGTGCGTCGCCGCATGGGGCCTACGGCGCGGGGCGGACAGTGGAGGCTGCGTCTCAATGACTACTGCAAGGTGCCTGCCCACTTGCGGTTGTTCGAGCTTGACGAGGGTGCCGGGACGCGCGTGGTCCACGGCAGCGTGCTTCGTCGTCGGGGAAGTTCTACGCTGCCGGAGCGGGAGCAGGCGTACCGGGATGCGATGTCGGTGCCCGTGGCCTACAAGGTGGAGGCGGGTCATGAACCCGCGTCACCGGGGATGCGGGTGCGGCTCAAGCGAGCGGACGGCAGCATCGTCCGGTTCCGGATTCCTGACTGGCTGGAGGAGACCGTACCCGAGCGTCGTCTGGAACCGAAGACGCACAGAACCAGGCGTCCCTTCCCACAACTTACGGAGGACGACTTCCGCCAAGCGGCCAAGGAGATGGATCAGCGGCTCAGTACAAGCGAGCGATACCGTACGGAGAACTTCACTGGCCGTGTGGAGAGGATGGTCTTTTCTCGCACGGACAGTGAAGCCGGATGCCTGACAGACGGCCTCGGTGTCTTCACAATCGACGGACTGGCTCAGGTCGTGGGCCTGATGAACTCGGGGAAGACCACCTTCAACGACGTTCTGGTCAAGATCTGTACCGCCCGCGGGCTCAGGGTCGGGTACCTGGTCTCCTCCGTCGGGAACGCGCTGGAGAAGGTCCGCTTCTTCCGGACTCTGGGCATCGACGCCGTCCCGTTGATCGGCCACAGGAACCGCCCCGCGCACGTGGCACGCTACTGGGACGACCTTCTCTACGTACCGGACAACGGCCAGGCGACGCCCCTCCCGGACGGCAACGACGAGGTAGCTGCCTTCACGACCGACATCTGTCTGCTGGACAGTCTTCTGGAACCTTCCGGTCCCGTTGCCACGCCGCTCTCGATGGATGAGCGCCCCTGCCGAGACAGGCTCCGCGTCGACACCTCGGGCAAGCGAGCACCGATTGTCGACTGTCCGCTTCTCGCGGTGTGCCCGGCACAGGCAGCTGTACGCCGAATCCCGACGGCGCAGGTCTGGGTGGCGACGCCAGCCGCCCTCCTCGCCAGCAGCCGTTGGGTGAGGTGTTCGAAGTCTCAACCTGCCGGCCAGGAGCCCTGTTGGTTCCCTATCCTGCCGCACTCGACCTGCCTCATGTGCTGGTCGAGTGGGTCACGATGCTCATCGTCACCCGTGAGGGTGACCGTCGCTGCAACCTCCCGCCACACCAGCGTGCTCTCGTCGCTCTCGCCTGCCTGCGCAGGCACGACAGCCTCGCCGAGATCGCGGCCGGCTTCGGCATATCCGTGGGCACCGCCCACGCCTACACCGCCGCGGTCGTCCACCTCCTGGCCGGCCGGGCGCCGGGCATGCTCAAGACCCTGCGCGAGCACAACCCCGACTACGTGCTCCTGGACGGCACCCTCAGCGAGTGCGATCGCCTGGGCGACGGTTGTCGAGCGGCCAGCGGAGCGAATTGATCGACCTGCTCGGGACGATGGCCGAAGCGGAGTCCGACCCCGTGCGGCGGGAGTTCTTGGAACTGTTCCCGGAGGGCTTCGGGCTCCTTGACCGTGTGGTCTGACCTGTGCTTCACGAGTAGAGCAGGACGCGTTGACGGAGTAGGGCGAAGCCGGCTGGGCCGAACATCTGGCGTTTGAGTATCGTGATTCGGTTGACGTGGCCCTTGACGACGCCTAACTCCAGGGCAGGGTCAGGCCGGCGACGACAACGTCGCGATCGTGGCCCGCAGCGAGGGTGCGGAGGCCGGGCGGGTCGTCTTGGCGGACGGCGTCGAGCCACTCGGGGAGCTGTTCGCCTTGGCGAACTCGGGCCGGGCCGCGAGCAGTTCGTCGTGGAGCTGGCGGGCGGTGCCGGTCCTGCGCCAGGGGGCGCGGACCATCAGTTCGCTGAGCACGGACGCAGCGCGCACCGGCCCCGATCCTTGGACCGGGGCCGGTGCGCCGTACGGCGGCTATTTGCACTTTTCGTCGATCTTGTACTGGAGGGCCCGCGGGTAGTCGTGCCGGTTGAGCCGGACCCGGACCAGGATCGGGGCGTGGTTGATGTCACTGCCCGGATCGGCGATGTCGAGCAGCAGTGACTCCAGCTCGGTGTGGGTGGTGAGCTCCCGCCCGTGCATCCGGTCCTTCTCCGAGCCGAAGACCTCCGCCAGCTTCTCGTACTGCCACGGGTGCAGCACGTTGTAGAAGTCAGCCCCGTCGGACGGCTTCTCCTTGTAGTAGCAGGGGCTGACCAGCATCTGCTCGATGCCGTAGAAGCCCTCGTTGTCCAGGACGAAGACCACCGGCCGGAGGTGGTGGCGCACGTGCGTGGACAGCTCCTGGCAGATCTCCTGGAACGAGCCGTCCCCGACGAACACCAGCGGCCGCTTGAGCGGCTGCTGGCGGGCCAGCGCCACCCCGGTGGCCGCGCCGACCGAGTAGCCGATGGACAGCCAGCTGTTCTGTGCCACGAAGCTCGCCCGCTCCGCCATCTGTAGATTCATCGAGCCCAGCAGTGCGAACGCTGCGTCCGAGACCACCGTGAACGGCGAGGTGGCCTCCGGGCCGTCGCCTTGCGCCTGGCTCAGCAGGAAGGCGTTCATGTGCTGGAAGAACCCGTCGTACGTGAGTTCCTCGGGGTAGTCCGTGCTGCTCAGGCTGGTCAGGAAGGCGGTCGTGCTCGCTGGGACCTGCCGGTCCTTGGCGTGTGCCAGCGCGAAGAGGTCGGTTTCGAACGCCCGCTTGCCGAAAGTGACACCCAGCGCGTCCCGCAGTGCCGGGACGAACCGCGCCAGCTGGACGTCCGGGAAGTACTGCGCGCCGACGCTGACGCCCTCGTGGGCGGCCACGATCCAGTCGTCGCCGATCGACTTCTCGCCGCCGAGGTTCTTCGACGTCGACCAGGTGCCCAGGCCGATCCGGCACCCGGCGGCCTTGAAGGCCTTGCGTACCTCCGGCAGGCTCGCCTTGCCGTTGTAGACGCCTGTGAAGCCCGGGGTGTTCTCGGAGACCACGGACTTCGCGCCGACGGTGGTGCAGAACGGGATGCCGGTCAGCTGCACCAGCGAGACCAGCTCCCGCTCCAGCCGGTTGCGCTCGATCTCCTCGCCCGCCCACAGCACCGGCGTGCCGAGCCGTTCGACCAGCTTCACCGAGGCCTCCACCGCCTTGGCGAGCATTTCCTCGTTCTTCTTTGTGAACGGTCGTTCCTGGCGGCGGAGTTCGCCCTGCGGTGCGGCGCACGGGGCATTCCAGAGGTCGTCCATCACCTCCAGGTAAACCGGCCTGCGCTCGGTCAGGCCGGCGGTGATCGCGCTGTCAATCTGCGAGGGCGCGAGCCCGGGGTTGGAGATCACCTGCGCGTCCACCGTGACCTGCCGGTAGACCTCCAGATTGCTCTCCCGGCGCTGGCTCATGTGCGAGGTGAGCAGACCGACCGCTTGGTAGTTGATCCATTGCTCGTACGACGGCGCCGCGTTGATCGCGATTACCGGCACGTACTCGACGTAGGCGCCGCCGATCGGGTTGAGCAGGCTGAACGCGCCCACGCCGTAGGTGACCGCGACTGCGGCGACGCCCTGCTCGCCCTTGGCGAGGTCGGCGTCGGCGGCCCGCACCCGGGCGTAGGCGTCGGCGGCGTAGCCGCCACCGATCTCGGTCGGGGTGCCGACCCAGCGCACCCCGGTGGTGGCGTGCATGATCGTCAGGAACGGGCCGAGATGGTCGCCCGGCACCCCGAACAGGTGTCGGATGCCCAACTGCTCAAGTCTCGTGGCCAGGTAACGGCCCACCGTCCATTCGCTGTTGCCGCTCATCAGCTCAGTACCTCCGCTCTGCGTGCGCGGCCGGTCCGCGCCTCGGGTCGGATCTCCGGTTTGGCGCGGGGTGGTGGTGTGGGTGCCTCGTGTACGGCGATTGCCGCGCGGACGGCGGTCTCCACCGCGCCCTCGATCCAGGCGTGCTTGAGCGAGACGTGCTCGCCGGCGAAGTGCACCGGGCCCTCCGGCTTGACCACGTCGAGGTGGAAGCTGGTCATCTGGTGCGGGGTGTACACCGCCGCCTCGCCGAAGGCGTACGGGTCGCGCAGCCAGCTCTGGGTCTGGCCGTAGCCGGTGTAGAACACCTCGATCCGCCGGCCGTGCACCGACTGGAGGTTGCGCAGCGCGTACACGTACCGCTCGGCGTCGGCCATCGAGTCCCAGCGCACCGCGTCGTCCGACCAGCTGTAGCTGGCCAGCACCACGCCGCCGCCGTCGCTGTCGGGCACCGGGTGCGAGGGGTAGTACATGAAGCGGTTCGGGTTGTCGGTGGTCGAACCGCCGCCGAAGCAGTTGGTGGCGGGGCGCACGATCGCCCGGCGCAGCGGAGTGTGCTGGAAGACCTCCAACTGCTCCTGGCTGATCCGGCTGGAGTCCACGCTCCGGTGGGCGCCGAGCAGTACCCTCGGTAGATTGGGCGGTGGCCGGTGCCCGTTGTGGGCGGCCAGCGCGGCCGCTTCGGCGTCCTCCTCGCCGGTCCGCTGGTAGTACTCGTACAGGCCGGGCTCGATGGAGTCGAGTTCGTCCTTCCAGTCTGCCTCGGTGAACTCCCACCACCGGCGGGAGAACTCCAGCAGCACCTTGGTGGCCTGGTCGTAGTGTGTCTCGATGATCGCCCGGCGCTTCTTGTACGAGTACGGGGGCGAGACCTGGACGAACCGCAGCGCGGAGAACGGGACGGTGACGATCGCGAAGTCGCCCTTCCATACCGTGGGTTCGGCCTCTGGGTCGCCCTCGGGAACGGTGTGGACGGCGACCTGGGGCCCGTTCGGCCCGACGTCTTGGCCGGCCCCGCCGTCGCGGCGCGGGTCCCAGTACTCCATCCGGATCATCCGCTCGCCCATTTCGAGCTCGTCCTGGAGCTCATCGGCGAGGGCGTAGGGCAGCTGCCAGCTGCCGCCCTCAATCTCCCAGTAGGTGGCGTCCGGGTTGATGTCGCTGCGGCCCAGGAAGGTGTGGAAGAAGGACAGGTGCAGCCGCGACGTCATGTTCTCGATCGTGCCGATCGCCTCGATGGCCTCGTCACTGAAACCCGCGTACTCGCGCAGGAAGCGGCCCATCGAGTAGTCGTCGAAGTCGCGGATCACCCGGGCCCAGCCGTCCAGCCACTCGGCGAACGGCTTGCGCACCCGCTTGCCGTTCTCGATGTACGAGTAGTAGTCGCGGACCGGCTCCAGCGCCTGGTTGACCATCTCGCCGGCTGTGATCCGCACCTCGTCGCCGGTGAGGTGGAAGCCCTCGTTGACGCTGCTCGGGTCGGCGGCGTACTCGCTGCGGCGGGCCTGGATCCGGTTGGTGCGGATCCAGCTGTTGAAGCGCTTGACCGGCTCGCGGAAGTCCGGGCTGTCCTCGCCGTACTTCCAGACCTTGCCGTCCTCAAAGGACTCGTAGACCACCGGCGGGACGGGCGTGTTCTGGTTGCCGGTGTCGGGATCGACGTCGACGTTGCAGAACAGCTGCCGTTTCAGGCCGAGTCTGTCGACCAGGGCCAGGGTGAGCGGGTGGAAGCTGGGCAGCCGCATCGCTCCGGCCTCCCCGTACTGCACCGGGTCGTAGAACGGGCCGTCCTGCTCGTCATCGGTGGAGCGGAAGGTCTTGATCCGCCCGCCGACCCGGTTGGCGTTGGCCTCCAGGATGGTGACGTTGTGCCCGGCGTCCTTGAGCAGCTTCCCGGCAACCAGACCAGCGATCCCGGCGCCGACGATCAGCACGTCCTTGGGCTCGTCGGTCTCCGGGATGCCCTCCTTGATCAGGACGTCGAGGTAGCGAAGCTTCAGGTCCTTGTCGTCCGGACCGACCAGCAGCAGCTCGCGGGCCAGCTGCCAGCAAGTCTGCTGGCGGGCGCGGTCGTTGAGCGTGCCCTCGACGGTGGGTCTCTCGTTCATGGCTTCTCCTCGCCGCTCAGGAGCCGATTGACTTGTTGGGAAGGTCCTCGCCCTCGGCGAGCAGCCGCAGCGTGCTGATCGAGGGGGTGAAGGCGTAGAGCGCGCCCGCGGTGCGGACGAAGCGCTTCATGTCGACCGTGCCGAAGGTGCCGTCCGCGAGCTCGATCGAGGCCTTGCCGGCGAGGCCGGTGACCTTGTCGAAGCCGTTGGCGACCACCTCGTCTGACTGGCTTTCCCCGGGGGTGAACGCGTCGTCGTTGGACCAGTGCCGCTGGACCAGTTCGAACTGCTCTTCCAGCGAGGTGCCGTAGCAGACGAACATCAACCCGCGGTCCTTGCCGTCGTCCGGGCCGCCTTTGAACTCAGGGCCGTACGGAATGCCGCGGCGCATCAGACGGTGGCTCTTCGGCTTCTTGTCGACGATTCCGGCGAAGGCACGCGGATGGGTGCGGCGGATGTGCGCGGCCCAGGGGGTGTGCCGGCCGATGGGGTCGTTCGCGTAGTCGAAACCGTTCCGGTCCGAGCCGAGGCCGGTCACGGCGCTGCACGGCGGGGCGAGCGGTGTGCCGTCCTTGGCCCGGCCGACCAGACAGGCACCGAGCCGGCTGGCGTCCATGTTGCCGGTGAAGTTCTTGGCGCCGTCCACCACGGCCTTGTTCCAGCCGGCGACATCCTGGCGAAGGCGGCGCACCACTTGGAGGGAGCCGTTCTTCATCCACGCCGGCGCCTTCCGGTCGCCCTGTTCACTCTTGTAGCCGAAGACGAACTCGCCGGGTTCGATCAGCTCGGTCCCGGCGTGGTTGTCGCGGAAGCCCTCGCGACTGGCGTCCTCGCGGTGGAAGTCCTTGACGCCGGGCTGGGAGATGCCGTCCTTGTAGCCGAAGTGCTCGTGACCCTTCAGATCGCCCTTCAGGGTGCGGCCCTCGTCCGCATGGACGCGCGTGATCTGGTGGGTCTGCTCGACCGTGTCGAGGTTCTTCAGCTTCTCCTTCAGCAGCGCCTCGGTGTCCGCAGCGACGATGAGGACCGCGTGCACGGCCTTGTCGCCGGTGCCGGCCCCGAACAACCAGGCCTTGGGGGCGCTCTCGCCGGTGTCCCCGAGGTCCTTGGCCCGTGCGGCCGCGCCCGCGCAGAACGACGTGAAGGTGCTGAGGTCCTTCTTGATCTGATCGGGTTTGTTGGCGATCGTCACGAGGCCCTCGAAGGTGAGGGAGACCCCGCAGCGGACGGTGGTGATCGACGGGTCGCGACCGAAGGCCCGGCGGGCCAGCGAGAACTGCTCGTTGAAGTCTTCCGTCTCGTTGGTTGTGGCGACGGTGTTGAGGATCGCGGAGAGCCAGCCGCGGCCCTTGGCGGCGTCCGGGAAGCGCAGGTAGCGGAAGTCCATGAAGTCCTTGTTGAACGCGGCCAGGATGTTGCCCTGGATGTCGGTGGACCCGCGCAGCTCCGGCTGGGGCAGCTGCTCGATGGACGGGACGGCGGTGGGACGGGTGGGGGTCGTGGTCACGGTGGGGCTCCTCGCGTGGGGTGGAGGGCAGCGGCAGATTCGTAGGGGGACGGCACGATCACCATCGATCACACAAAGTAACTATTTTGGCACTTTAAGTAACTATGTCGCCCTGAGCTCTGTCAAACGGAGGCCATCCCTAGGCGGGTCACACGGCGTCGCCGGGCGGAGCGTCCCCGCGCAGGCGCGGACGGGGACCGGCACCCGGCCGAGGCCGCGGCCTGCGGGGCCGTCGCGAGCCGCCGCTGCCGGCCGCCTGGGTACCAGTTGCGGGGTTCGAGGTGCGAGTCCTTCCACGCGAGGACGGCGGTGACGAGCGCTTCGTACGGGGCGCGGTCCAGGGGGCTGTTGTGAGGTGTCAGGCCGCGTCGCGGAGACAGATGCGGCGGCCGGCGCTCGCCCTCACTTTGGGGTACCGCACACGGCTGACCGAGCTGCAGGTTACGCAAACGGCTGTCCACGGTGCCGCCTGTTCGGGGAAGGGATCGAGTGGCTTGAGTCCCGGGCTCCGGCACGGCCGGCCAAAGCGAGACCCTGTGGGGCTCGTAAAGTCATCGCTGCTGGTCAGCACCCGCCTCCAGGGTCGTCGGTGGGGACTTGTAATGCTGCCCTGATGATCGTGTCCCTGCTCTACCGCACCGCCCGCGCGCTGTTGTCCGTCCCCGCGGTCCTACTGCGTCGAGACTCCGCCAAGGATGCCGAACTGCTGGTGCTGCGGCACGAGAATGCCATCCTGCGCAGGCATGTGGAGGGCAGGGTGCGCTATGAGCCGGCCGACCGATTCTGGCTCGCCGCCCTCAGCTCGCTGATACCGCGTGGCCGCTGGGCCGCCGTCTTCCCCGTCACCCCCGGCACTTTGCTGGCCTGGCACCGCAAACTGATCGCCAGGAAGTGGGACTACTCCGCCCGCGGCTCCCGCACCGGACGGCCGCCGCACTCAAGAGTCTCGCGCTGCGCCTGGCCGATGAAAATCCCCGCTGGGGCCACCGCCGCATCCAGGGCGAACTGGCCCGACTCGGGCACCCCATCGCGGCCTCCACGGTCTGGGAGATCCTGCACGCAGCAGGCATCGACCCGGCCCCGCGCCGCTCCGGCCCCACCTGGCGCGACTTCCTCACGGCGCAGGCTCAGGGGATCCTTGCCGCGGACTTCTTCCATATCGACACGGCCTGGGGCAAGCGCCTGTACGCGATGGCGTTCATCGAGCACGGCACCCGGAGACTGCACATCACCGGGGTGACCGCACACCCCACCGCGCAGTGGGCGGCACAACAGGCCCGGAACATCGCCGCCGACCTCGGCGAGCGGGGCACCGGGCCACGGTTCCTGCTACGCGACCGCGACAGCAAGTACACCGACGCCTTCGATGCCGTCTTCACCGCCGAGGACACTCAGGTGCTGCTCAGCGCGCCCCGGGCACCGCGCATGAACGCGCATTGCGAACGCGTGATCGGCACCATCCGCCGCGAGGCCCTCGACCACGTTCTGATCCTGGGCGAGAGCCACGCCAGGAAGGTCCTGACTGACTACCAGGACCACTACAACGGACACAGGCCGCACCGATCCCGGCAACAGCTACCGCCCGGCGCGACCGAGCAGCCCGCAATCGTGCACGACCTCGACGACCGAAGCCTGCTCCGCACCAGGGTCCTCGGCGGCGTCATCAACGAGTATCAATACGCCGCGTGACCTGCAGCGACGACTTTTCGAGCCCCACAGGGTGACCAGATCCGCTTCACGTGCCGCAACGAGGCGACGCTCACCCGGGTGAAGCGCGTTACCCGGTACACGTCCTTCACAGAAATGTTCGACCACGAGAACGCGGCCGCGATCAACCCGACGACCACCCCCGAGGAGCAGCTGCGCGCGATCCGGGACATCTTCCCGGCCGAGAAGGAAGCGCTCGGGGTCCTGGCCATCGAGGTTGAGAAGGTCGAGTCCCGGTGACCGCTGACCGGCCCCGGCGGATTCTGACGGTGTGCATGGGCTGCCACTACCGGGCACCGCTGGCGGCCGCCGTGCTCGCCGCGCGGGGCGGTGACGCTGTCGAAGTACGGTCTGCCGGCATCCGCGATTGGCACGTAGGCCGCGATGCCCACCCCGTCATGATCGAGGTTGCGGCCGAGCACGGTTACGACTTGAGCGGCCATCGTGGGGTCCAGGTCAGCGAGGGCCTCCTCGCTTGGGCGGACGTGGTGCTTGCCATGGACGCCAGGATCCTGGAGGCCCTGCGGGACTTGGCCGGTTGGAAGTCTGGTCCGGAACTGAAGCTCTACCTGGGCGACAATGACGTCCCCGACCCGTGGGAGAAGCCACGCGAGGCGTTCACCGAGTGTGTGACTGCGGTCGAAGCCGGCGCGCACCAGCACCTGGCACGGACGTAGATGGCCGTGGGCGGCTCCTGCCGCCGGGCAGTTCGCTCAGATATGGCCGCCGACCGACTGGGTCGGTGGCCATATCGCTGCCCGATGTGGTCCGGGGTGGGGCGCGGAGCGCTGCCGAGGCGCGGCCCGTTGCGGCAGGAGGAGGAGGTTCCCCGTCGCTCGCTGTTGATGCGGCTCTGTGTTCGCTACTGCGCACTGCCCATCGCCGACCGCCGGCCGTCGGGTTACTGCACACGGCAGCATCCTCGCCCACAACCACGACTGGGTTGAGTCCCTTCGCCGGGCCAGGTCTTCCGGGGCGCGATTCTGCTGAGGGCCAACCTGATCGGGCCCGCACCGCCCCGCAGCAGTTTCGGGCAAGACCGTTTGCCGGACGTGCCCGAAGCTCTCGTGGTTCAGCTAGCGGCTGTCAGCACCGTTACGCGCTGCCCCGTCGGGACGACGAGGGTTGCTGAGCCGTCCTCGTCCACGGTCAGGACGAAGCCGTCAGAGCTGTGCTCGTTGCTCGACCACCTGTGTGTGGCCAGGTTACGGCGCTGCAATGGCTATGCGGGTGGGTTCTCCTCCTGGACTACGACGGTCAGGAAGGCTGTCAGCGCCGCAGCAGGGAATGACAGCACCGCACCACCGGGAATTTTGCTGTCCCGGACCAAGATCTGGCCAGGTCGGGCCAAGGCAAACTCGACACAGTTTCCGGACCCGCCGCTGTATGAGGACTTGCGCCACCGGACGCCGTCGCTGCTGCAAGGGGTACCTGTGGTGACGGTCTTGCTGGGGTTCACTGTTGAAGCTCCTCCATCGCTGTTCTGAGACGATTCTGGGTCTCGGTGGGGGTGAGCGCCCGCTGCCACAGCCAGTCGAATGCGTTGTGGTAGCGGGAGACTTCGTCCTCGTCCTGCGGGTAGACGGAGCGGCTCATGAGTTCTGCGCACGCAACGTCCCGGACCGCGTGCGAGGGGAACTTCATGATCACAAAGCCGCCCGTGAGTCCTGGGTGGAGGCCGACGGACTTGAGGCTCATCCGAAGCGTAATTCGAGGGTGGTCGGCCGCGTCGATGAGGTGTTGAAACTGACGGTTCATGACAGCCGGCCCGGCTGCGGGAGGCTCGACCGCCCGCTCGTCCACGAGAATTGTCAGCCGAGGTCCGTCGCCCTGGTCCGAGGGGGCGGCCAGGATGCGCCGCTGGCGTGCGGCCCGGATCTCAGCGAACCGCCGGACCTGGGCTTCGGTCAGATCCGGACGCAGTGCAGGTACGACGGCGCTGGCGTACTCGGGAGTCTGAAGAATGCCCGGAATCACCAGCGGCTCGTAGTTCCTGACCTCACTGGCCACCGCTTCCAGGCCAAGGTAGTTGTCGAAGGCGGTCGGGCTGAGTACGTCGTTGTGCCTCTTCCACCACTGCGGCTTCCGCCTCAGTGACGCGTCAAGACGGATGAGCTCAAGAATCTCGTTCCGTACTCCTTCGCCGGTGACGTTGTAGCAGTCCAGGAGGCGCTCGGCGGTGGGCTGAGTGATTCCTCGGGTACCGCCCTCGACTCTGCTCAGCCCGCCCTTGTCCAGGACGCCGGCCTTGGTCACGGCCTCGCTCTGGCGCAGCCCGGCTTCAACCCGTAGTTGGGCCAGCAGGGCGCCCAGTTGGGACCGGACCATGGAGGTCGGGGGCGCTTTAGTCGACATGCCGACAGTGTGCCGTCGCTCGCCTCGTATCACAACCAAAAGTGCAAGCAATTTTGCTCAGCTAGTTGTCAAGCACAGTTGATTAGGAGCATCCTAGCCAGGTCACAGTGCGTGCAGAAGCTGTCGCCTGTCGTGGCTGTCGCTGTCTCGGTTGGCTTGTCCCAGGAGGACTGTCGTCTTGACCCGCCCAACACTGTTCCGGGTACTCCTTGAGGAGCAGCGCTGGGATAGCTGGGCTGTCTTCTCCGCGCACTTCGCGCGAGCGGCCCGCGAAGTGGCGCTTGTGACAGGTACCGGCCGACCGGTTGGGGCCGCGGTCGCCCGGCGTACTTTCGACCGGTGGATGGCTGGCGAACTGGAGGTGCTCCCCCGGCGCGAGACCCAGATGGTCCTGGAGCATCTTCTCGGGTTCGCGTGCATCAGGCTCTTCGGCCTGGTCCCTGATGCCTTCAGTACTGAGAAAGCTGCAGAGAATGGCGGGCCCGCACGACTGATCCGCCGACGTCCCGGAGGTACAGGCTATGCGGCCGACGTTGTTCCGTCAGATGGTGCAGGAGCGGCGCTGGACCACGAGCGAGACGTTCAGCACCCACTTTGCGAAGGCGGGGCGGGAACTGGCTGAACAAACTGGGAACCGCCGCCTCGGGGAGATCTCTGTCCCCCGTCGCACCTTTGACCGGTGGATGGCCGGCGAAGTGCGGAGCCTGCCCCAGCGCGACACCCGCAGAATCCTGGAGCACCTCTTCCAGCAACCCGTAGCGAAGCTGTTCCACACCTCGGACAGCAAGATGCTGATGGCGGCCGTGCCCTTGCCAGCGGTTCGGCAGAGCTCGCGGCCCCTTGCTTCCTCCCAGACAGGCATGTTCGACGACCCGTTGTCAGTCGCTGCCCAGACTGAGTCACTGACCCGGTCCAGTGTGGATGCGGCGTTATTGGAACACTTCCGTGGGCAATTGCAGGGGATCGTGGACCGCTACGAGACCAGTGGCCCTCAGGCGCTCGCCGGTGAGGCTCGAATGATCCGAAGTACGCTCCACACTCTGCTGAGCGGGCAACATCTACCGGCGGTCCGGGCCGAGTTGTTCGGGCTGACCAGCCGTGCTGCGGGCCTCTTGGCCTACATGGCCGTCAACGCCGGATCAGGGCCCACCGTAGCGGAGGCATATTGCACGGAGGCCGAGGTCCTTGCGAAGCACATCGGCGATACACAGCTGCAGATGTGGGCTGCCGGCACCCGGTCGCTCAGCCTCTACTACCAGCGTCGATACTCCGAAGCCGACGCTGCGGCGGCAGCCGGAATCGAAATGGCGCCGACCAGCCATCAAGCCATCCGGCTCCTGGCCAACGGACGAGCACGTGCTCTGGCCCGTCTAGGCGACCGAAGGGGCGCGGAGCGAGCCATCGGCAAAGCCCTGGACCTTTCCGACAGGCTGGCTGGCCTTCCCTCTGGGATCACTTCATGCATCTCCTTCGCGCCCTACAGCCCGGCCCGCACCCTGGCCAACGTGATCACCGCTCGGCTGTCCCTCGATGACACAGCCGAGGTTCTGTCCTGTGCAGAACTGATTGACAGCCTGATCGAGAACTCCGATTCCGAGTGGAGCCGCGCCCTGGTCCGTCTCGACGTCGCCACGGCCCTCCTTCAGCACAAACAGCCGGAGATTGAACAGGCCATGGCTCTCGGACAGAGTGCGCTTCACGCAGGAACCACCGCGCCCATCACTTCCGTGTGGCAAAGGGCAAATGAACTGTACGAGCGAGCGAGGCCTTGGCAGGCTGAGGCTGATGTAAGCCAGTATGCCGAGGAGCTTCGAAACTGGCGCTCACACCCTCAAGCCAAACCGATCATCAGTGGCCCGGGCCCGGAGCTCGCGCCACAGCAGTAAGGAGAGTCGTGACGCCCGAACTGGATGTCCATCCTTCGGCGTTCCCGCTGCACCCGCCCCCCGACCTCGTCGATCCCGGGCTGCTCGTCGATCACGACTGGCATGCGTTCACTGTGGTCAAGCAGATGACGAACCACTGGGAGCGTCCCGGATGGGGCAAGGGACGCCGCGCCTACTACTGGATGCTCACGTTCCCCGAGGCCCTCCACCTGCTCGACCGTACAAGGCACTGTCAGAACGAACTCGCGCACCTGAGCATGGACCCCGTTCCTGCGGACGGTCTGCACGTGACGCTGACCCGTGTCGGCAGCACCGACAGGGTGTCGAACCAGCAGCTGCGACTTCTCGCTGAACTGGCCGAGCAGCTGCCTGAGGAAAGCTTCCGAATCGCCGCCCATCCCCTTGCCGGTTCACGCGGGGCTGTACGCTTCACCCTCACCCCTTGGTCGCCGCTCGTCCGTCTGCATGCCGCCCTCTGCGCGATCGGCCATCAAGCCGGAGTACCCGGCGGCAAGCCCACCGCTGCCTTCCGGCCCCATCTGGGAATCCAGTACAACAACCGGGAACGGCCCGCCGCGCCCGTGATCGAGAGCGTCGCCCGCCTGCGAACCCTCGCCCCCGTGTCCCTGGAGATCAACCGTGTGGATCTCGTCGAGCTCTGGCGCACCACCAGCTCCTCACCGGCCTACCGTTGGCGCGTCGTACGGAGCGTTGCCCTGCGTACCCGGTCCGGGCACAATGCTTCCCTTCCAGGCGGGCTGGACTGACGGGGGAATCGGATGACGTTGTTCCGCCGGATGGTGCAGGAGCGGTGCTGGACCACGAGCAAGACGTTCAGCAGCCACTTCGCATAGGCGGGACAGGAGTTGGCTGGGCAAACCGGGGACCGCTGCCTCGCTGATGTCTCCATCGCTCGTCGTACTTCGACCGGTGGATGGCCGGCGAAGTGCGGAGCCTGCCCCCAGCGCGACACCGGCAGAATCCTGGAGCACCTCTTCCAGCAACCCGTAGCGCTGCCGTTCGATACCCCCTGCGAGTGAGCGCCCATGTGCGGGAACATCGGCGACGGCCAGACGCGCTGGTTCACAGGCTTGCCCGTGTCGGAACCGAGGCAAAGGGGAGTCCATACCCCGAACTCGCTTCTCCTCCCCCAGGAAGGCGAAGACCTGAACTGATGTCGCCTACCCCCGGCAACCAGCGCCGCCCACTGCGACGGCTCTGTTGGGGTGCGGTGTCATGCCTGCAGTTCCTTGGTGGGCGAGCGTGTCACTTTCTCGTGGAGGCGAGTCCGGAAGTCGGCATAGGCGTCGTCGACGGCCCCGAGCTCCTCTGGCGTGAGCGGGAGCCCCAGGCAGCGGTAGCTCTCCTCGACCTGCTGCTCGTTGTCGAAGCCGACAACGACCACGCACTGTTCCCCGCGTTGCAAGGAAGAGCGGAGGGCCAGCTGGGTCAGAGCGCCTGGAGCGTCGCCGGAGTGGCCGCGAAGCCCCTGGAGTCCCTCATCGACCTGTTTCATGTGTGGAGGTATGAGTCGTGCGTGCCTCGGGGAGAGCTCTGCCCGCGACGACGCCTTCCCCGTAAGAAGACCAAGGCCCAAGGGGGCTGCCAGCACCAGGCCGACGCCGTGCCTGGCAGTGAAGGTGAACAAGTCATCCCCTTCGATGGAAACGGCTGGGGTGAAGGCGTTGAATCGCGTCCAGACCACATCGGGCTTGATCAGTCGGAACAGATACAGGAACCGTTCAGCCTCTGCCGCCCATTCCTCGGGGGATGCGACGTAGCTGACAGACGGCCCGCGCATACCGATCGCCTTGATGGACTCCACTTCACGGAGCGTGCGCATCACGTCGATGGCGTTGCCCAAGTACCGGTCATCGGGCCCGAAATCAAAGCTGTCCAACGTGTACAGGTGGAGTTGCTCGGCGTAGAGGTTTTCCAGCGACTGCTCAAGCTGGTGGTGGATGTGCCGGCCCGCATACGGGTGCTCAGCACTGCCGCGCAACTGCCCTACCTTGCTGCTCAGTTGGAGGGGCAGTTTCGGATGCTGACGCAGAAACTTGCCGATGGCCCGTTCCGTGTGCCCGTAGTCATAGGAGTCGGAGGTGTCGAAGAGCGTCGCCCCCCGCTCAACCGCGCGGCTAAGGCCCCCCAGGAACTGATTGATGTGTTCCGACTCGTCGTGCGGCGCGCGGCCAGTGGACATGTTGCAGTGGAGGCCGAGCGGGTTGGTGACGATGCCCCGGCACAGGTGGCGGACGCCAAGATCGGAATCGCTCACGCACTGCTCCCGCGCAAGTAGAGGGCTGCAGTCACAACTTTGCCGGCCGGGACAAGCTCGACACCCCATGCATTGGCGAACGCAGAGATCAAGAACAGACCTTGTCCGCCTTCAGGTAGGTCGAGCCTGTCGATGGCATCGGCCTCCCCCTCGTTCAGGTCGGCCAAGAGGCTGACAGGAGCTGCTGGAATGGCAGTGGTATCGGTTCCGCAGTCGACGACACCCACGGTGACGCCCTCCTCGTAGAGGTCGAGGGTGAAGGACACCGGCCCGCCCGCGTGCCGGATCGCGTTGGTGAGGAGTTCGGTGGCGACCAGAACAGTGTCGTCGATCCGTCCCTGGTCAGAGCGGTCTTTCATCAGCCAGCGAACCGTCTCGCGGGCCCACGCCAGAGGTTCACTCCTGGCCTTGAGAGCGAAGGCGTGATGGTCAACCAGTTGTCCCAATTTCCGGCCCCGGATGAATTCGGCTGTTGTCGACGGCACCTTCGTCTCCTTGTTCTTCGAGACGCCGTGTGGCGTGGGCCGGGAAATCGACCCGCTGCTAACCCTCCCCGACAGAGGCAGGGCAGCGGTACGCCAAACCTTGGCCATGTTGTGGCCATATCGGCTGCCGTGATCTCGGCCCGGCCGGTCTGGAGGCCGGAATCACCCATCAGCGGCTCCGTGCACGCCCCCGTATGGACAGCAACAGGTCTCACCGGGGAACGCTCCGCCCCACACGCTGTTCACCACTGCCGATGTGGGCGTGCAGCCACCGATTCACCGGCAAACCCTGCCCAGTACTTCTCCGACCGTGCCCGGAGCCCCGGCTCGGACCTCGATTACAAAATGAGTCCCGCAACGAGAAACGCATCACAAAGGACACAAACAGCGCCCTTGCGAGTACAACTCAACAAGCATTGTCGAGCACTTCAATGAAGATGGCCACGTTATGGCCACGCTCCCCGCATACCGCCAGGGAGCGCGTGGGGCGCTACCCGATCGACCCTTTTCTCCGCTCTTGTGACCCCTGAAATGAACGCAGGGACGCGGAGGTTCGCTGTCGGCTGCCCTCGACATGGCCACAACGTGGCCAAGGTTTGGCGTACCGCTTTCGCGGCGGGGAGATCAGGCTTGGTTTCAGACGAGATCCACTCCCGAACCACCTACCACCGTCCCCCGTCGGTTACGGCCCCTTCGCCGGCTCCGGTGGCCTCCCTTCCGTCATTCCCGCTGCTTCTCCAGCGGCTTCCGCTCACTACCTGCCGCGCCCTTCGATGGTGAAGGCCTTGACCGGAGTCCCGATGTCTCCCTTTCTGAGCACGAACCTGTCCTGGCATATCGCCACTGCCGAGCAGCCCCGCCCGGCGGTGCTGCCGCCCCGCCACGACACCGTCCGTACAAGTGCGGGGATCGGGCTGCCCGCGGTCGAGAGACTGCGGATGGAGGGGGAGCCCGTGGGCCCGATCCTCTACTGCAGGCCGCACGGCGTTCTGCTGATTCCGGTCGAGGCGGGCACCGCCGACACCTGGGGTGCTCCGCACTCGGCCTGCCTCTCGCAAGGGCAGTGGTGGTGCGTTGACCCTGAGCAGACTTCTTCCCGCGTGCAGTGCGCCGCTCGTCTCTGGCTCCTCCCGTCCCACAGCTCTTCTGACTATGCGCCGGTGACCGCACGCTCGGCACTGCACCACGGTCTGAGCCGCTCGCGATCCCCGAAGTCCGCGGCCGCACTCTGGTCCGTATTTGCCGGGGGCCGTCCCCTCGAGGTGACCTGTGCCTGAGCATGTGTTCCGCACACGGCCGGCTTCAGGACGCCGCCGCCGGACCGCGAGCAAAGCCGACAGGGCGCTGCATTCCGGGAGTGGGTTCCCTCTTCCTCCCGCAGCCACGTCCAGTGCTCTGACCGCGGCTGTGGTGGGCTGCGCGTGGGCGGCCGACAGTCTCGGTCTGCTGCCGATGCCGGTCGCCGTCGCGGCCGGGACTTCGGCGGCGAGCGCCGCGACATGGCGGATGTACCTGCGCTCCCGCGGTGCCCGCGATGCGTTCGCGCGTACAGAGTCGCAGCGTGCCGAGGCCGAAAAGGGCTTGAAGGAAGCCCAGGTTGGGAGGGCCCGGGCCGAGCAGGCCCTGCAGGAGATCTCCGGACTGATCGAAATAGGCCGGCAGCAGATCGCCTGGGCGGCCTCGGAGGTGGAGCAAGGACGCGTCCGCGTCCATCACGCCCCGCCGCCGCCGCTCCAGCAGACCGGCGACCTGTACGCCGATGTCTTCGAGGCGCTGGCGCGCGGCCAGACCGTGGCATGGCAGGCAGTGATTGCCGCGGCCGCCCACCAGCATCATCTGCTGAACCAGGAGGCGGAGCTGGCCGAGATTTTCCGGCCCATCTCTGCGCGCCTGCACTCGCTCATCTACCGCACCCTGGCCGTCCTGGACGAAGTGGAACGTGAGGTCGAGGACCCCGACCTGCTGGGTGAGCTGTTCCGCATCGACAACCTGGTGACGCGGATGCGCCGGGGCGCGGAGAGTCTGGCGGTGCTGGGCGGAGACCTACCGACGCGCACTGTCGAGCCTGTCCTGGTCGCCACCGTGCTCCGCATGGCGGCCGGCGAGATCGAGGACTACCCCCGTGTGCAGATCGTGCATTCGGATCAGCCCGTCGCCCTGCCCGGCTATGTGAGCCCGAGCGTCGTGCATCTGCTGGCCGAGCTGATGGAGAACGCCACGAGGTTCTCGGCGACCGATGTCGAGGTACGCACCAGCCATGTGACGGACGGACTGGCCATCGAGATCGTCGACCGCGGCCCGGGCATGACCGCCCAGAAGCGCGCCGCTCTGAACGATCTGCTGGCGCGCCCGGAAGGGGCCGACCCGCGCAGTCGCCTCAGAGAAGGGCAGATCGGTCTGCTGGTCGCCGCGCTGCTGGCCAAGCGGCACGGCGTCGTCATCGAGCTGTACCCGGATGTGATGGGCGGCATACGCGCAGTTGTTGTCCTTCCTGGAAGGCTGCTCGTCACACCGGCGGAGCAGTCGGCCACGAGCCACGCAGCAGCCCCTTCTCACACGCCGGCCGCGGTGCCCGCGCAAGGTGGTCTCACAGTGTCGGCAGGTCCGGAGCATCCCGTGGCCGGGCTTCCCCGGCGCCTCCCGCAGACCCAGTGCACCACCGGCGGGGACGACACCGGGCATTCGCACGGCCGTCCTGACCAAGGTGATGGCGGCGTCAGGCCCGCACTTCCGCGCCGCGAGGCCGCTCCGGCCGGCCACGTCCCGGCACCGGCCCTGGACGTACCGCGGGAGCCAGTCGGTCCACCCAGTCCCGATCTGATGGCGCGATTCAAACGCACACGCCCGGCCGGCGACTGACGCCTGCCCCCGTTCCCCCCACTCACGAGAACCAGGAGAGTTTCATGCCCGACACCGTTCCTACCAGCGGCACAACGCTCGACGGGCTGCTGGCCGGATTCCTGTCTCGTACTCCCCATGCCCACCACGTAGTGCTCGTCGCCCCCGATGGCCTGACGATCGCCTACGCCGACGACGGGACCGACACCTCCTACTTCGACGAAGCCGACACCGGGGCGGAGGGCAGGCTGGCCGCAGCCATCAGCGGGCTGTACTCGCTCGCTCGCGGGATTCTGCGAGACGGTGTGCGGCAGCTCGTCATCGAGGGCGAGACCGAGACGCTGTTCGTGATGAGCGCCGGATCCGCCGGCCACACCTCAACTGTCGGCACGCGCCTGGGAGTCATCGCCGGGAAAGATGCGGATCCGGGTGCCATCGGCTGGGAAATGACCATCCTGATCAAGAGCCTCGACGAGCATCTGAGCACCAGGGCCCGGCCCGGCGGGCAGGAGCAGTGACGTGGCTCCCCGCCGTAGCGCCTGGCACGACAGTGCCCTGGACGATGTGCGTCCGTACACGATCACCGCGGGCCGCACACGCCCGAAGTACGCACTGCAGCTGACGTCCCTGCTGAGCCCGGGGCCTGCCACCGGTCTTGCCGACATCGGTTCCGAGGCCGAGGCCATGCGGCTGCTCTGCCTCATCTCGCCTCGGTCCATTGTCGAGCTCGCGGGACTGCGCAGCCAGCTCGTCCAGGTCACCAAGGTCCTGGTCTGCGACCTTCTCGACCTCGGAGCGCTGGTCCTCACCGCTCCCGCCGATATTGCCCCGCACGAAGACAATCACCTCCTGGAGGCAGTCGTTGCCGGCCTACGACGCTTGGTCTGAGTCCGAACGCAGTCATGCAGCACCGAAGGTGCTGAAGGTCGTGATCGCGGGCGGCTTCGGTGTCGGCAAGACCACGCTGGTGGGCACAGTCAGCGAGATCAGGCCGCTGATCACCGAAGAGTCGCTGACCATCGCGGGTCAGGACACCGATGACCTGACCGGAATCGGGGCCAAGACCACAACGACGGTCGCGATGGACTTCGGCAAGATCAGCCTCGAGGGTCTCAACACTGAAGTGTTCTTGTTCGGCACCCCAGGTCAGGAGCGGTTCTGGTTCACCTGGGACGACCTCTGCCACGGAGCCGTCGGCGCCGTGGTCCTGGCCGACACCCGCCGTCTCACGGACTCCTTCGCTGCCATCGGCTATTTCGAACAGCGCCGCACCCCCTTCGTCGTGGCCGTCAACCAGTTCGACGGCGCTCTGCGCTACAGCACGGACGAGGTCAGCGATGCCCTGCGGCTCCCGGAATCCGTCCCCGTGTTGATCTGCGACGCCCGCAACTACGCATCCGCACTGGACGTGCTGATCTGCCTGATCGAACTGCGGATCGAAACCCAGGTGTCCCGTACCCATGCCACCACCCCAAGCCTCGGAGCGCACGCATGACCACGCCCGCCCTACAGCCGGATCACAAGCGCAGGTCCGAGCTGCTGCACGCCCTCGGTCTCACGGGCCCCGATCCCAAGCTCGACGAATTCGCCGTGCGCCTCAGCCTTGCCGCAGCCGTCCCGTACGCGATGGTCAACATCTTCGGCACGCGGCACCAGCAGTTCTTCGGGCTGGCCACCCCTCCGGGGGGCGAGCTGCCGGCCGTGGGCCGCAGCATGCCCCTCGACCACGGCTACTGCCCCGAGGTTGCGCGGAGACGAAACGCGCTGGTCCTGCCCAGCGTCTACGTCGCCCCGCGCTTCGCGTCCAACCCGGTGGCCGACCTGATCGGCATCCGCAGCTACGCCGGCGCACCTCTGATCCATGAGGGCGTCGTGCTGGGCACGGTGTGTTTCGTCGGGCGCGAAAGTCAGCCCAAGAGCGAGGGCCAGGCGATGCTCGCGCTCATCAAGTCCCACCGGGACGCCGTCCTGGACTTCATCCACAGGCGGGCCGGATACCTGCCGCGGTGAGGACCACCAGCGCGACCGAACAACGAACGTCACCGAACAGGGAGGGGAGCCCACGATGTCGGGGTTGTATCTGACACCGCAGCACGAACAGCTTCGCCAGGCGGTGCGCACCTTCGCCGAGTGCGAAGTCGCTCCGCGGGTGGCGGAGATGGAACAGAGCGGCGCCGTCGAGCGGGATCTGGTGTCCCTGATGGCCCGGCAGGGGTGGATCGGTGCCACCATTCACCCCGAGTACGGAGGGATGGGCGTCGGCCATGTCGCCAAGACCCTGATCATCGAAGAGATCGCCCAGGTGTCCCCCGCGATGGGCGCGGCGGTGCAGGCGTCCCAGCTCGGCATGGCGAAGATCCTCCATTTCGGAAGCGATCAGCAGAAGGAGACCTGGCTCCCGCAGATCGCCGCCGGGACCGTCCTGCCGACCATCGCGGTGACCGAGCCGGACTCCGGCAGCCATGTCCTGGGCATGCAGGCCACAGCGCAGCGCCGGGGCAACGACTACGTGCTCAACGGCCGCAAGTGCTACATCGGTAACTCCCACGTCGGGAACCTGCACGGCATTGTGGTGCGTACCTCGAAGAAGGCGGGGCCTAGGGGCCTGTCGGCGTTCCTGGTCGAGTCCGGCCGGCCCGGCTTGTCCGTCGGCGAGCACATACCCTCCATGGGACTGCGCGGGTTCTCCTTCGGCGAGCTCATCCTGGAGAACTGCCGGGTACCGGCACAGAACCTGCTCGGCGCCCCTGGAGACGGCCTCGATGTCGCCTACTCCTCCAGCGTGCTCTACGGCCGGCCCAACTTAACCGCGGTGGCACTCGGAATTCACCAGGCCCTCGTGGACGAAACAATCGCCTACGCCCAGAAGCGCGTTCTCTACGGCCGTCCTCTCTCGGAACTGCCGACGGTGAGGGAGAAGCTGGGGCTGTTGACGTCACGCCTCACCACTGCCCGGAGCATCGCGTACGAGGCCGTGCGCCTCCTGGACCATGGCAAGCCGTGCGACGAACTCCTCATCAACGCCAAGCTCGTTAACGTCGAGTTGGTGCGTGACTCGGCCCGCACTGCCATGGATGTCCACGGTGCGGCCGGTCTCATGACCAGCCGCCCGATCGAGCGGCTCTTCCGCGACGCAGAGCACACGTACGCGCCCGCCGGCACCGGAGACATCCAGATACTGCGGCTGGGACAGGAAACTCTGGGCACCGAGCACGACCAGTGGTCGCAGCGCTTCCCCTCCCCGCTGCCCGCGACCGGGGCAGCCGCATGACCACCACCAGGCACACATATGCAACCCGGACACCGGACCCGTGCCAGCAACTCGCCGACACCGCCGGGCAACGCTCCAGCACCGGTCCCGCCACCCTTCACCACGGCCCGGACCGTACTCACAGCTGGGCCAGCCGCCCGTCCTCGGCCCGCATCGCCAACTACCTGCTGGGCGGACGCCACAACTACCCTGCAGACAGGCAGGTCGCCAACCGTGTGAGAGCAGTGGCACCGTGGCTGGAGACGGCCGTGCTGATCAACCGCGTCCACGGGCACCTGACCGTCGCGGCCCTCGCGTCGGAGTACGGCATCACGCAGTTCCTGGACCTGGGCTCCGGGTTGCTGCCCACCGGCACCACATCCGACGAACTGCACGAACCCGTGTGCGCTTCCGTACCCGGAGCCAGGGTCGTCCACGTCGACTCCGACATGGCGATGGCCCGTCACACGCGAACGTGCCCGACGGCACGCCCGCGCAGTCACCCCTTCGTACACGCGGACTTCCGGAACATCTTCAGTGTGCTCAAAGCCCCGGCCGTGCAGAGCCTGGACCCCGGGAAACCGGTGGGCATACTCGCCCACGGCGGCGCCTTGGGTGCGACGAGCGCGGCGGAAGCCGGCTTCGTGCTCAATCAGGTGAGGGCCTGGGCTCCGCCGGGCAGCGCGATCTCCATGACCCACGTCACGGCCGACTTCTGCGAGCGCGAAGCAGCAGCCGCCGCCCGTCACCTCTCAAAGGCCGAACTCCCCTTCCATCCGCGTTCTGGGACCGAGATCGCACAACTGCTCGCCCCATGGCCTCTGAGAAGACCGGGAGTAGTCGCCCTGTCCCGCTACCACCAGGGCAACCCGCACGCACACCTCCCGGACCACGCCACGGGCACATACGCGGCCATCGCCCTGCACCCGGATCACGCACACCACTGACCATCCACCGCCACACCCCAGACCGGTCGTCTCTGGGGACCTGAGTACAGGTCCCCGGAGACGACCCTCCAACGGGCCTCTGCGACCCGCCGCAGCGGCCAGGCCATCAGTACGGGAGCAGCAGCATGACGGACATCGAGGTCCTCGACGAGACGGGGACCAACGCAACTCTCCAGCACCGCGTCGACAGGATCCTCACCGAGGTCGTGCCGCTGGTGCAACCGACGACGGAACTGGACCTGCCGCACTTGGTGATCTTCCGGATTGTCAGCCCGCAGACCTGGCAGTCCGAACAGGTGTCCCAGATGAACCAGGCATTCACGGCACTCCGCGCTCGGCAGCCGTGGTGGAAGATGCTGGCTGTCGTGCGCAGGGAAGCGGCCGCTCGGTCTGCGTTCCGGCGAACGGCGCCGCTCCTGCGTGACCTGGTGATGGGCGCAACGCTGTCTGGGCCGGACCTGCTCTCCGAGACAATCCTGACGCCGGAGGGGCTGTTGCACAGCGGGGTGTCCACGGACGAGACGTACCTGACTCAGGTGGTTGCTCACGAACTGGTGCACCACGCACAGAACCGGGCCTCGAAGCACGGCACACGGTGGGCCGATTCACGCTCGGCCCCGCCCCGCCTTGCGATCTCGATCCTGGAGGAGGGCCACGCCCGCTGGGCCGACCGGCAGATGACCCGGAAACTCTTCGGTACTCCGGTCGACGCCGACACCGCGCCCCGCTCCGACCACTACCTCCGGGTTGCCGGAGATCCACGTGTAGCCGACATGTATGCGGCGCGGCAGTTCCCGTACACGGTGGGCTGCAAGCTGGTGGAAGCGGCGGTTCAGAGCGTGGGCATCCAGCGCCTCAACCAGGTATGGCGCGACGGGCTCCTCCTTCCGAGTCAGCGCGAGATGTCCGCGCCGGAGCTATGGGCGACCCGGCTGAGGACAATGACATGAGCACTGGTCGCGCCCCTGCGCTCCCCACCCGCCCCTCTCCCAGCGGGCTGGAGGGTCTGTGTGACAAACAAGACGCTACGCCCACTACCCGGCAGAGCGCTCCCCGCCGGGTGGCGGTCCGCCCGAGGCCGGCCGTGGAGAACGGCACCCATGCGGTCAGCTCCGTCATCACCGACAGGATCCCCGCAGTGGACTGCCAACGCCCCGGTCCCTGGTCGGCCCGCATTGACGACGCCCTGAACGAGCGGGGGGGCCGCCCGTCAACCCCTGTCCAGAGCGAAATTCCCAAGGAATGTTGTGTACGAGATACGCGAGATGCTGCCGGACGACCGGTCGGCGGTCACCGCCCTGTGGAGGGCACGGGTCCGGTGGGCCGAGGACAAAGGGATTGGCCTCATCCGCTACTGCCCCCTTACTGCGGCCGAGACGGCGGCCGCAGTGCCGTTCGTTCTGACCTGTGACGGGGCGGTCGTCGCCACGGCGACGATCGTCGATCAGACATCCCATGACGGCTGGACTGCCCGCGAAGCGGCGCAGCGTGCTGTTGGCCTGGTCCGGATAATCACGGATCCGGCACTGGCCGCGGACCGGCTCAGCTGGGTCATCACGTCGTGGGCCAGCGACCGGGCCGCCCGCACCGGACACGCGTGGGTCCGGATGCGGGTCGCTCCGTCCCAGCTGGCCCTGCATCTGTCGGAACATCTCGCGTGGGAGCCGGTCCGCACGGTGCGGACCGCCGACGGCGGCACGGCCCATCTGCTGCAGCACGAGTCCCGTGAGATACCCGGTATCCGGGCCCTGGTCAAGGACGCGCCTGCGATGTCGGGCGTCGCTGGTACCCCGCCACCCGTCAGGAACACGTGAAGCAGAAGAAAGAGGCATCCGGGCACTTTGCCGGCGCAGTCCGCCCCGGACCCCGTTCACACCCGTTCACCACGGCCTGACCGGGCGAGCATCCGCCCGGCAGTCCACACCGCACCCATTCCGCCTCGAAAGGCTGTTGTGTCACCCTTGCGCACCACCCCGTCGATCACCGCTACGGATTCCGGCTATCCGCACAGCCTCCCCGCCGGCAGCACGCCCTCCGGCGCCGGGAGTTCCGCGCTCGGCGGGAGGGGGAACTCGTCAATGCGTGGCCAGCTGAGCGTCTTCGCCTATCTCGGCCACGTCCGTCCCGCAGAGGAGCGGCAGGCGGGCACCGGGTCCGCGGACTCGTTCGACGAGCTCGCCCGGATGGCCGTGGATGAGCCCTGGGACAGGTTCTCGCCCGCCGAGCGGGGTTCGCTCGCGGTGCTCAAGCACTACGTGACCTGGACCTTCGAGCAGTCTCTGGTCACGGACTCGGTCGTGCCAAGCTCCGACAGCCAGACGTGCATTTTCAACACGCGGCTCGTCACACCACGGCACGAAGACATCTACGGCCTCTTCCGGCCGAACCGCCAGGCCGACCGACAGGACTGGTTTTTGGCCGGATGGCGGGTGGCGGGCGCACTTCAGTTGGACGCGTACACCGAACTCCCCCAAGCGACCGCGTACTCGCAGGACCCTCACGCCTACGTCTTGGACTGGGACCTGCCCGTGACCTTCGTCGCCCGCCAGTTCACCCCCATGGTTTCCGGTCTGTTCCCGGCCGCACTCAGGGAGATCCCCCTCGGTCTGGAACTCGCGCTCGAGGGTGCGGTGAACCGCGCCATCGACATCGCGAAACGCAACCCGGGGACAGCGGTCCCCGCGTGGCAGCCGGGCAAGGCAGAACTACAGCTTCTGCTGCCGCTCTACCTGGCGAACCCCGCAACACCGGACGCGGCACTGGTGATATCCCGCGGCGACATGGCCTACCGCAGCACCGCCATCGTGTCACTCGCCGACGCGTACAAGGCCGCACGGCTCGTCACCCGGCCGACCGCGCACTGGCTGAATCCCCCCATGTAGACCGGGCCCCTGTCTCATCGACACCCGCTCCCCCATGACCACACACCCACAATGAATCGAGGACGCACGTGGCCGGGCGCATCGAGGATTACGCACTCATCGGAGACATGCAGACCGCCGCCCTGGTCTGCCGGGACGGCACAGTGGACTGGCTGTGCCTTCCCCGCTTCGATTCGCACGCTATTTTCGCGGGACTGCTGGGTACCGAGGAGCACGGCTTCTGGCGCCTGGGACCGGCGCGGGAGGACGGGACGGAGCCGCCGTCCGCGGACCGCCGCCGATACCGCGGGGACTCCCTCATCCTGGAATCGGAATGGGACACACAACGCGGAACGGTCAGAGTGACCGATTTCATGCCGCCTCGTGACGGGGCGCCCCAGGTGATCCGGATCGTGGAAGGGATCAGCGGCCGGGTGCCGATGCGCTCCGAGCTGCGCATGCGGTTCAGCTACGGCCGGGTCACCCCATGGGTGCACAAGGTCGACGGCCGTACGGTCGCCGTCGCCGGCCCGGACTCCGTCTGGCTGGACACCCCCGCCGACACGTACGGCGAGAACCTGACGACGTACTCCGACTTCACGGTGGCGCCGGGTGACCGGATCGCGTTCACGATCAGCTGGCAGCCCTCGCACCACGGCCCGCCGGCCCTGCCGGACCCGGAGGGTTCGCTGGACGCGACCGGGGACTTCTGGCGCGAATGGGTCGAGCAGTGCACGTACCACGGGCCCTACCGCGAGGCCGTGGTCCGCTCGCTGATCACCCTCAAGGCCCTGACGTACGCGCCGACCGGCGGCATCGTCGCCGCGCCGACCACCTCCCTGCCGGAGGACATCGGCGGCTCCCGGAACTGGGACTATCGCTACACCTGGCTGCGTGACGCCGCGATCACCCTTTCCTCCCTGCTGCGCACCGGCTACCGCGAGGAGGCCCGCGCCTGGCGCGAGTGGCTGCTGAGGGCGGTCGCTGGCGACCCGGAGAACCTGCAGATCATGTACGGCATCGCGGGCGAGCGCGAGCTGGGCGAGGCCGAGCTGGACTGGCTGCCCGGGTACGAGAACTCCGGCCCGGTCCGGGTCGGCAACGGCGCGGCGGGCCAGCTCCAGCTGGACGTGTACGGCGAGGTCATCGACTTCCTGTCCCTGGCCCGGCAGCCGGATCCGACACCGCACGTCCCGTCCACCGACCTGTGGCTGCGGCTCGTCAGCCTCCTCGAAGACTGCTGGGACGAGCAGGACGAGGGCATCTGGGAGGTACGGGGGCAGCGCCGCCACTTCGTCCACTCCAAGGTGATGGCCTGGGTTGCCGTCGACCGCACCATCAAGCTCATCGAGTCCGGCGGCGCCTACGTTGCCCCCGGTGTGCTGGGGCGGTGGCGCGAACTGCGCGACGACATCCACCGCGACGTCTGCGAGCGGGGCTACGACCCGGAACGCAACACCTTCACCCAGTCCTACGGCTCGAAGGAACTGGACGCCTCGCTCCTACTGATCCCCCAGATGGGCTTCCTGCCCCCGGACGACAAGCGCGTCATCGGCACGATCGAGGCGATCCAGCGCGAACTGTCCACCGAGGACGGCTTCGTACTGCGCTACCCCACCTCGGGCGAGGACGCGGGCGTCGACGGCCTGGAGGGCGACGAGGGCGCGTTCCTGGCCTGCTCGTTCTGGCTGGCGGACGACCTGGCGATGATCGGCCGGATCGACGAGGCCCGCCAGCTGTTCGAGCGGCTGCTGTCCCTGCGCAACGATCTGGGCCTGCTCGCGGAGGAGTGGGACTCCCGGCTCCAGCGCCAGGTGGGCAACGTCCCGCAGGCCTTCAGCCATGTGCCGCTGATCGGCACGGCACTCGCGATTGCTGCCGCCGATCAACGGCAGCGCGCTCTGCAGACCGCCGTTTCCGCGGTCCCGAGGCAGCGCAACGGGATTGAGGCGGACGAAACGGAATCAGCGATTCCTTGACGGAGCCGCGTGTCGTCTCGCGCGCGGTGACCCGCATGACCGCAGGTCCTGCGACGCCCCGGCGCGCGGGCCGTGGCCCACCGCGGTCGCGCGAGCCGCCACCGGAGCATGCTGCCGCTCCCCATGCCGCCTACCCACTACCGAGGGCACGATCACCATGACCCACAAGGCTTCCTACAACGCCCTTCCCCCGCGGGCCCAGAACGCGTGCCGCCGCTTCGCGCTCCTGCCCCGCACGATCACGATCGACGAAGGCCTCGCCATCGCCTTGGGCGGCGCCTCCCTCCGCACCGCCCGGTCCCTGCTCAACACCCTGACCCAGGCGACCTTCCTGACCAAGGACGGTGCAGAGGAAGGGCGTGGACCGGTCTTCTCCTTCCAGCCCGCCGCACGGGACTACGTACGTGACCGGGCCGGAACGGAGGGAGAGACCGAGGAGTCCGTCCTGCCGGCTCTGCTCGACTGGCTGCTCGTCACCGCCTGTTCCGTCGAGGCTCCTGTGACCCCCAGCCACGCCGTGTTCCCCCGCCGGTACACCACGTCGCCCACGCCGGTCCAGTTCGCGTCCGAGACCGAGTCGATGGCGTGGATGGAGAACCAGATGCCCAACGTCATGGCCGCTGTCCGTGCCGCCATGGAAGCGGGCATGTACTGGCAGGCGTGCTCGCTCGTCCACGCGATGCAGCCGGCCTGGAAGGTTCACCGCCGTTACGGATGGTGGATCGAGGTCCACGAGCTCGGTCTGAAGGCTGCGCAGGAATGCGACGACCGTGCCGCTGCCCGTGTGATGGCGATTGCTCTCGGCACCGGGCTTCGCGAGATGGGCGAACACACCTGGGCCCGGACGCAGTTCTGGTCCGTGCTCCGCTCGGCGGTGGCGGACAAGGACATTCACATGACTGCTCAGGCGTTTCACGAGCTGGGCTGCATGCCTGGAGCCACTCCCGCCGATGCCCGGCAGCACCTGCTGACCGCCCGCGACATCTGGGACGCCGAAGACTGCCAGCGCGGCGTGGGTCTCACTGATGTCGAACTGGGCCGGTGGGAACAGGAACACGGCCTCCCGGCCGAGGCCGCAGCCCGGCTCACCGAGGCTCACCGGATCCTGACCGCCGTCAGCGATGCCTACGAGGCCGCCCGCGCCGAGGCGTTCCTCTCCCTGGCACTCGCCTGCACCGGGGACCTCGATGCTGCCCGGGCACACGCTCTGCATGCCCACGAGGAATTCATCGCCTGCCGTGCCCCCTGGTGGGCCGCGCGCACGCACGAGATTCTCGGGCTGAACGCCGAGGAGCACGGCACACCGGTAGAGGCCGTCGACTGGTTCGCGCTGTCGCTGGCCGCGTTCCGCAGCCTGCGTAGCGATTCCGACGTCGAACGCCTGCGCAGCCACTTCAGCCGTCTGTCCTGACCCGACCGTTGACCCGGCCGAACATAAGGAAGCCAACATGACCTCCACCGTGCAGAGAGTGTCCGTCGCCGTCCATGCCGGTGACCCCGTCTCCCTGGCCGGAATAACCGGGCAGTTGTACAACCGGCCCGAGGTCACCGTCCTCAACACCCACCCAGGCGTCGATGACGCCCCGGAGGTTCCCGATGCTGTGGTCGTCGTGACCGATGCCGTCGACGAGAAGACACTGACCCTCCTGCGCCGCATCCAGCGCACCAGCACCTCACGTACCGTCCTGGTCACCACGGACATCGACGAGCAGAAGCTGGTGAGTGCCGTGGAGTGCGGTGTCGCCGGTGTGGTCAGGCGCTCCGAGGCGACTCCGGAGCATCTGGTGCAGGTCATCGGGACGGTGGCGCGGGGCGAGGGGCATCTCCCGTCCGACCTGCTGGGACGGCTGCTGGAGGAGGTGGGCCGCCTCCAGGGTCAGGTGCTCGGTCCGCGCGGGCTGCACTTCACCGGTCTCGCGGCGCGCGAGGTGGATGTGCTGCGCCTGGTCGCGGAGGGGTACGACACCGCGGACATCGCGACGAAGCTGGCCTACTCCGAGCGCACCATAAAGAACGTGCTGCACTCGGTGATGACCAGGCTGCAACTGCGGAACCGGTCGCACGCGGTGGCGTACGCGATGCGGCAGGGGCTGATCTGAACCGTACGGTCACCGTCGACTGCACACCAGGCTCAGGCCACGCGGAGGAGCTCTCCGACCTCCGCACCTCCAGGACGGGATCGCGGTACCCCTCGACCGCACATGCTCCGCTACCCCCGCCCGACTCTGCCATCTCCCAGCGCCGGCTCTTCTTCTCCTGTCCGTGACGGACCGCACGACCCGGCAGCCCGGCCGAACTCCATACACACACGTCTCAGAAGGAACCATGTCGTCGTCTCCTCCCACCTCCCAGGCGTCCCGGCGCGCCGGCCTCCTCATCAACGCGGCCACGAGTCCTTCCCGGGCATACAGCACCGTGGTCACGCTCTACGCTCTCGTCGGCGCCGGTCAGGCATGGAGTGCCGTGATCGCCTTCGTGAACCTGGCCGGCGGCAACACCCCTCACTGGACGGCTACGGCCGGACTTCTCATAGAAGCGGCCGGGTTCGTCGGTGCCATCACCTGGACCACCCACCTGCTGACGACACGTAAGAACGTGGGCCTGCCCATGCGGTCACCGGTCTGGATTTCTGTGCCGCTCATAGCTGCGCTTCTGTTTACCGTGGACGAGCACGGCCTGCTGAGCGCAGACGGGCAACCCACACGGAGTGTGGGCCTGCTGGCGCAGCTCGCGGTGTGGGTGATGCTGGCAGCAGAGATCAGGGCCCGTGCCGGTGACGGCTCAGGCGGGGGCCAGCCGGCAATCCGGTCGCGAGAGCGTCAGTGGGCGACTGCCTGGTTCGTCGGGTTCTCCTACGCGGCCTGTCTGATCGCGTGCATGCTCCTGTGGAGGTGGCTCGCGCTGCTCCCCGGCCCGGTGCTGCACAGCAGCCAGTCCGTTGCCGCCGGTGCACCGACTCTGGGCGCCCACCTGGCGCTGGGGATCTGGTCAGGTGTTGTGGAGGAACTTCTCGTCACTGCGACGGCCGCAACCGTGCTTGCCGCGGCCCGCCGCCCGGTCTGGGAATGTGTGGCCGTCAGTGTGCTGATGCGCGTATTGCCCCACGCCTACGTCGGCTGGCCAATGGCCGCCGGTATCCCGCTCGGCGCCGCAGCGGTGTTCCTCTTCCTCCGCTACCGGAAAGCAACACCGCTCGTCATCGCCCACGTCGCCTACAACGTGATCACCACGCTGATGGTGGTTCCGCTCGTGGCCGCCCTCCTGCTGAGCCTGCTCCTCGCAGGCATCACCGGGATCTGGATGGCGACCGGGGACCGACACCGTCTTTCGAAAGTGCAGCAGCCCGCCCGCCAGGACCCGGCCGGCTCCGCAGTCGACGGGCAGGCGCAGCGTGGCCGGTGAGCACCGCACGGACGTCGCCACCTGCACCACGCACGCGGACGGCACCGGCCGTGGGGCGTGTGCCTTCCCGTCAACCACCCTCACCCTGCCCAGGAACGCCATGTCGCCTCCCCCGCCCGCCCCGGTCCCTCAGCCGAGGACGATGCGCCCCTTACCGCGCCCGGAACTCTGCCTGTCCGCCCGGCAACGGGAGATCGCTGGGTACCGTGCTGCCGGTCTCGCCGTGGCCGAGATCGCCGCTGAACTGGGTGTCAGCAGGGCCTCTGTCCACGGGCATCTGCGGAATGCACGCATCACCGCGGGCGTACACGTTGACCGTGCGCTCGTGTACTGCGTCCTCGCCGGCGGAACTGTGCAACTGACACGGCGCACGTCGCTGGCGGACCGTCCGGATGCCCTCACTCGGCTGGTTTGGCGTGGCCTGCGCTACAACGTGCCAGACTCCGAATTGATCTCGACTATCGCCCAGTCCAGCCTTCATCCTCGGGGCGACGTGGCCCGGGCACTTGATGAGCTTCGCACCGCCACGAACCTTTCCGATTGCGGATTGGTCGGCCTGGCCTTCGCAACAGGTCTGCTGTGCGGCGATGAGGGCGTGGAACCACTCACAGCACAAACAGGCCTGGGCACTGCAATAGGCGGATATCCGCGGGATATCCTGCGCTTGAAGGACGTTTCCAGGACGCCGATCCCTCCCGGACGAAACCACAAGCCAGCAGAAGGAAAGCCACAGGAATTCCCGGGACGCCGGCCCCATACCTCCCCGGCTGACCCGCTGAAGCTGCTACCGAGGGGCATGCCCGAACGACAGAACCGCACCTCCCCCGTCCTGAGATGGCTTCAGAGCCGCCCTCTGGTAGTCGGGATGGATGTCCAGGCAGTGCAAGTGAGCCCGGAAGTCTGCGCCGACTATTTGCAACACCGATACGAACAGGGCATTCCCCGGAAGCAGTGGGGCCCGGTCCTGGGGGATACCGATGCCCGCTGCGCGCTGTTCCTGCTGCCGCCCCGCTCATTGCCCGCTCAGTGGAGCTGTGCAGACGGCCGGGTCCTTCGGAACCGACTCGTTCTTGATCTGCGTCCGCCCCTGCTTCCCACCAGCCGGATGTACTGGGCGTTCACACCAGGCGCCTGGTGGAGCCTAAAACAGCTCACGCGGCTGGCCGACAGGGCATCAAGCGTGGGGCGCTCCTGGCCGCGTGGGCCACCGACCGGATCGGGCCTTGAACGAGCAGATCGCCGAGATCGACAAGCTCATCGCGGCGAGCTCGGCGTCGACGATCTCGTCCTCCCCCTCCTGGTCGCGGAGGCTCATCGGTCCCGCCACTGCGTTCTTGGGGTCGTCGACGAATTCGTCCTGGATCTTCTACCACCTGGCGCGGAAGAGGCAGGCGCAACCGATCAGGAGTTCGAGGAAGCAGGCCGGTGGGCCAAGGGGTCGGCCATCCCCCGCAAGGTCTACGTGCGCCCAGCCGAAGCGGGGAAGAGGGACCCGTTCGACAAAGTCCCAAATGGCCACGCCGCCCGCCACCGCGAACCCGCCGCCGAGGCAGCCGATACCGGTGAGGCAGAGCGCCCCACCGCCCACGGCAGCATCTCCGCCGAGCAGCCGAAGAATTACCGGTACTCCACCAATCACCAGGTCGTCATCGATGCCAACACCCGACTCGTCGTCGTAGTCGGCCGACTGCTGCCTGGGAACCGCGCTGGTGCGCTTTGGCCAGCGCGACAGCGTCAGAGTGCCGGTCGCCGAACGGGGACCAGTCGGCCACCATCTCGCACATGACGCAGCCGAAGGAAGTCCCCGCGGTCACTCGACTCGGAGCGCCACCGCTCGAGCGCGAAATCACGCAACCCAACCTGATGGCTGTGCCTGAATGAGACGGGTGGCTACGCTGCGCAGAATTACCCACGGTGACAGACGCCCGCGGGTTCCGGCAGGACACCTTCCTGCCGGAACCCGCTCGATATCAGGGAGTTCTGGGCGTATACGCAGCCTCGTTCAGTCTGTCGCGTGCGGCCCTGAGTAGGCCTTGCGACCACTCCGAACGCGTGACTCCCTCAGGCGGTCTCATCGACTCGGCGTGGCTGAAGCCCAACGCGCGGGCGATCGCCTCTACTGAAATTCTCTGCATGAGATCGTCGTCGTACTCACCTCGTCCTTCCTCCCCGAGCTTCAGCAGAGCGTGGAGGAGCTCGGCCTGGAACCCGTCGTGCAAGATCTCCCCTGTTCCCGAAATGGCGGCCATGAATGCGTCGTCACTCAGGTCCCACTCGGGGGAGCTGAGCAATTCGAGGATCTGCTTCGAGTATTTCGCACCTACCCGCCAATGCCCCGCAAGCGTCTGCACTGCAAGCGCCGAGACCTCGGGGTCCTCGGGATAGATGAGATAGCTGGCAACCAGAGACTCGTACGCGGGCCCACCCGCTCGGGCCACCGCGTACAACAGACTATGTAGATCGCGTCCGGCCCGGCCCTCGGTAATAGTTCGGGCGATTCCCTTGACCTCGTGCAGAGGAATACTTCCGTGCTTCGCCCGCGCGGTCAGCTGCCGCATGTACTCGTCATGTGTGATTTTCATGCTCCACTCATCCTCGTGGGACGAACTGCTCTGAGTGGTCCAACATTCTGCTGGCTCGTCCCAGGTCCGCGACGAGGAGATCCCGATCGGCACTGCTGGTCTTGGGATGAGACAGCTTCTTGTTGATGGAACCGATTGTCTTGAGCAGGCCGTTCTGTGCGTCCCGAACCTCGTGGACATGATCCCATGGCGTCCCGCTTGCCTTCCGGGCGACCACCTCTCCCTGAAGTTCACGCCTAGCCGCAGTAAGGTCACTCATCTGTAGATGCCCGGAGATGCTGTCCAGCTTGCTGGAGAATTGCGAAGTGGGGATCTTGTTCGCAAGCTTCAGAGCATCGGCTATGTTGTCGAGTTGCTTGGGCAGCTTGGCGGCGTCGCCGAAGAGGGGAATGAAGCCGGCCGCGCCTAAGAGCTGTCCCGTAAGTGTTGGGCGCGGGTGGGATGAGACTGAGCAGCTCAGTTGATGCGGGGGCTCCTGCACGCTGCACCGGGGAATTCGC
>NZ_JBHVWS010000014.1:0-166684 GCF_042882185.1 Streptomyces sp. NPDC058239 | reverse complement strand
CGTGCGCAGCGTCTCGTGGTTGACGCCCACGTCCTTGGCCACCGACGCATACGTCCCACCCGGACTGGCGTGGTACAGCGCGACGGCATCGGCCCGGAACTCAGGCGAGTACTTCGATGTCCCCAACGGGAACTCCTGTCCTATGGATCTACACGATCCAATGATCAGGGTGTCCACGATCAAGGGGAAACGCCCGTCCTCGCCGACCGGCCTCCTTCACGCTTCCATGGAACCGAGGCGCTGCTGAACAACGCACAAGGGGGCTGTGGGTCGAGCCTGTCCGCCGTCAGCGGCGGGCGCGTCGCAGTCGGTGGCCGAGAAGAACAGCTCCCGCACCGACGATGAGGGACGCCCCGGCGAACCGAGCGAGGACGGTCATGGCATGTGCGTCATTCGCGGATCCGCTGGCTGCCAGGGACGGCCGGGGTGAGCCGGGAGCTGCAGCCGCCTGGAGGATCAGGTCGGCGACCGCCTCGGGGTGGGCGATCAGGGACACATGTGAAGAGTTGATCTCCACCGTGTGCGAGCCGGCCCGTTTTGCCTGGAAGCGTTCCTGATCCGGGTTGATGGTCTTGTCCTGCCGGCCTACCAGCGCCCAGGACGGTATCTGCTTCCAGGCCGCGACCTTGGCCTTCTCCGAGAAGGCGGTCGTGGCGACGGGCCGCTGGGTGACCCCCAGCAGATTCGCCTCGCTCTCCGGCAGGTCTGCCGCGAAGACCTGGTGGACCTTGTTGCGCTCGAGGTACAGGTCGGTCCCACTGCGACCGCTCTCCCGGAACGGGACGGACTTGGTGGCGGTGCCCAGTTCACTGGGGAACCGCGCGGCCAGCGACATGCCGCTCTCGCCCACGTCGGGCATCAGAGCCGACACGTACACGAGCGACTTCACCTTGGGGTTTCCGGCCGCGGCCGAGCTGATTACGGCGCCGCCGTAGGAGTGGCCCACCAGCACGACGGGGCCCTGGATGCTGTCCAGTACCGAGGCGATGTAGGTGGAGTCGTTGTACAGTCCGCGCAGCGGGTTGGAGGGTGCGATCACCGGGTAGCCGCTGCGCTCAAGGCGCGAAATCACCCCGTCCCAGCTGGAATTGTCGGCGAAAGCACCGTGTACCAGAACCACCGTGGGTTTCGCGCCGGAAATGTCGCCGTCCGCGAAAGCCGGGACTGCGGTCGTCGTGCACAGGACCAGGGCACATCCGGCCACGGTGACGTGCGCTCGCGATATGCCGGAGATCGCCGATGAGGTCATGCTGTTCTCGCTTTCCTCGATGCCAACAGCACCTCAGCGTTCACGCAGTGGCGCCGCCGGGCCCGGCAGTACCCCCCAACCGGGTGAAAGGCGCGTGCATCGGAGTGATTGGCCGGCCTCGCCTGGCGTGGCAGCGCTCACCTGCCCCATGACGGGGGCTGCCGGGTCCAGATGGTGCCGAAGGCGCGCGGGTCGGTCAGCTGGTTCAGCCGCTCCGGCCAGGCCCCGTCGTCACACCACGCCCGGCCCTCCTCGGTGGTCAGAGCGCTCGGCGTGAAGTCGATCAGTGAACCGTCCTTGAACACCACGAGCTCCCGAACCATGGGCGCCTGGGTGAAATCTCCCGTGTCGATGTGCTCCTGCGAGTCGAACCAGACAGTCCACGCCAGGCGGTACTCCGTCGCCGCGTCCGGCCCGATCACGATCGTCGGCGGCCCGTCGCCGTACCTGTCCCGAAGGAACGCCCAGGCGGCGGCAAGCGCCTGCTCCGCGGTCATATACATGCACCTTCCTTCGACTCTTCAGCCGGTTCTTGCGAGGAACCCCCGGCGTTCACGCCCGGAAGGAATCGCATCCTAGTAGGGCGGTGCGGAGCGCCGCATCGCTCCGGAATGCTGCCCCGCTCAGGAGCGGGCGTTCCTGGTTCTCGTGAGGAGATCACGCGGGAGGTCTGCACGGACTTCGGCGCCGAGCTCCGCGAGTTCAACGGCGAGACCGACCATGTGCACCTGCTCGTGCACTACCCGCCCAAGGTGGCCCCGTGCCGGTTGGTCGGCAGCCTCAAGGGCGTGTCCGCCCGATACCTCCGCCAGGAGTTCCCCGGCCACATCCGCAAGTACCTGTGGGGTGACCACTTCTGGTCCCCCATCTACTTCGCAGGAAGCTGCCGAGGCGCACCGCTCGCCCTCATCAAGAGCGGGGAGATGCGACCCGTGACCGCCCTGCCGTAGGGGCAGTCGGGAGCGCGAATCGGTGTAGATGATCTGAGCCAACAAGCCCGGTCGTTCACGGCCGAGAAGATGGCAGCGCCGTACAAGCTCCGCGAACTGCGGCGGAAGCGATGCGTCCGCCGTGGTGGCCGGCGCCGCCGAAGTGTCCGGCAGCATCTCCCGGGGCGGCAGAAAGGTCGTGAACCGCTTTCCGGACCGGCTCGCGAGCAGCCCTTCGGCAGGTCGCGCTCGGGCACGTTGGTGTACCGCACCCAGTTGACGCGTCTGGCGCCCTCGACCAGCTTGCCTTCGGGGCCCGGGGCCCGGGCCCAGGTGGCACAGCATCTGCCGGCCGTCCGAGCCGAAGAACGTGAACCGGCCTGCCAGCATGTCCAGCAGGGCGTCAGTCAGAGGCAGAGCCACGACCACCGGAACCCGCGTACGAGTATCAATGTCAGTGGCCCCGCGTACGGTCTGCGCATGGTTGATCAAAATTCTCCCTTGCCCTCGGTGCACGACTTCGCGACCTGGGAGCCCGTGCTGCGGCTTCTGCGGGACAGCGAGGCGAAGGAGCAGGCTGCCGCGCCCATCCGCGTGGCGGGACGCATCGGCCGACGGGGCTGGAGTCTGCCCCTGCGGCGACGGCTTCCCCCGCCCGGTCGGGCCGCCCAGGTCGAGGACATGCGGGACGAGATGGAGGCGGTGGAGCGGGTGCATCACGCGCTCGCGGACGCCGGTGTCGACGACATCTCGTTCACAGCGGAGATATCGCCGGTCGGGAAGGCCGTGCTCCGCCTGCTCGGGCCCAGCCCCGCCGTGGAGCCCGGCATCGGCACCCCGCACCCGGGGGCGCTCATCCTGGTTGAGGGCGCCATTCCCCAGCCCTGGCACTGTCTTCCCGACCCGGTACCCGGGGTGGTGCCGGCCCCTTCGGCGGATCCGGCGTTGCTGGAGCGGACGCTCCGTGAGCGGTTGCCCGATGCCATAGGCGCGACGGAGGTGGAGATCGCCGCTGCGGAAGCGCGCCTCGGCGTCACCCTGCCCGAGGAGCTCAAAGCGCTCTACCGGGTGACACGGTCACAGTGGGAGGACTGGGGCGACGACTACGAGGCAGTGGCACGTGAATGCATGGCGGTCGGCTGCGAGCTCTTCGCGTTGGACGACCTGTACATCGCCGACGCGTCGTCCCGCCACTGTCGTTGGGAGTTCGCGGCGATGGAAGCGGTCGTCACCCCGCCCGACGCCGCGGTGCAGGGCCTGGTTGGCTCACCCGGCTGGATCGCCTTCGGGGACAACGGCGGTGGCGACCGGCTGGCGGTCGATCTGACACCCGGCCCGCGCGGACACGCCGGGCAGATCATCATCCTCAGCCACGAGGAGAACATCGGCGCCTCCCTGGTCGCCGACTCGCTCACCGACCTGGTGATGAACCAGCGCAGCAAGCGACGTGGCGGCTCGGGCGGAGACCAGCCGCCGGCCGTGGCCCACGTCAATATCCGAAGCCTGCCAAGCATCGAGGCCGCCGCACACCCCGGCTTGGAGGTCCTGTCCATCGGCGTACGGGACGCTGAGCCACTCAGCCTTGCCCCGGTCACCGAGCTGCCCCGCCTGCGGACCCTTACCGCCTACCCCGACACGCTCGCCGATCCTCTGGAGATCGCCGAGCTCACCACACTGGAGTTCCTGGAACTCGGCCCAAAGGAATGGCGCGTCCTCCTCGACGCGGGAGCCGTCCCGCGCAGCCTGTCGGCCGCCGCCATCAAGGTGCACGGCAACCAGGACCCCCTGCCCATCGTGGCCATCGCCAACGAACTCCTGGCCCTCTGGGACCGGCCTCAGATCATCCAGACCGTCCTCGAAGGCAACCTCGCCCCCATGCCTTAGCCGACGGGCAAGCACTCGATCGCACAAACGGGCGAGTGTCGTCTGTGGTTGGACTGCGAAGACCTGTCCGTCGCTCAATCATCGAAAGTATGGCTTCGAATTCCAGGCGCACCCGGTTCGCCCCGCCGTATATCGCGCCGATGCTGGCCGTGCCGGGGCCGCTGCCCGCGCGCGATGAAGACTGGGCGTTCGAGGTCAAATGGGACGGTGTGCGGTGTGTCCTGACGACTGAGGGCGACGGCGCGGTCCGCCTGGCCTCCCGGGCAGGCAGTGACGTCACCTCTACGTACCCCGAGCTACAGGCGATGGGAGAAGTCCTGCGTGGGAGCGGCGTCGTCCTCGACGGCGAGGTCGTAGCCCTGGAACCGGCAGGGCGGCCGGATTTCGGGCTGCTCCAGCGCCGGATGGGTGTGGTGAACGCGCGCCGTGCCACCTATCTGGCACGGGAGATCCCCATTCATCTGCTGGTCTTCGATGTCATGTTCCTTGACGGCCGCCTGCTGCTCGAATCCTCATACCGCGAGCGTCGCCAGATCCTGTCCGGCCTGGCAGTGGCCGGTCCGCACTGGTCGACGCCCGCATCCCTTCACGGGCACGGTGCCCAGGCATGGGACGCCGTTGTGCGCGAGGGCCTGGAAGGGCTGGTCGCCAAGAGACTCTCCTCCCCGTATATGCCGGGAGCCCGTTCGCCTCACTGGCGCAAGATCAAGAAGGTGGAGACCGTGGACGTCGTCATCGGCGGCTGGACACAGAGCCGCGGCGCGCCCCGGGGCATGCCGGGCGCGGTCCTGGTGGGCGTGGAGGCGCCGGCCGGTCTGCGGTACGTAGGGTCGGTGGGATCGGGGATGTCCGAACGTGAGCGCGGCGAACTCGCCTCGTACCTGGCGGTCATCGCTCGCACCGAGTCGCCGTTCACTGACCCGGTCCGGGTGGCCGGCGCGCACTGGGTCCAACCACGGCTGGTCGCGGAGGTCGCCGTCTTCGCGTGGACCGCCGCCGGCCGTCTGCGTCATCCGGTCTGGAAGCGGCTGCGGCCGGACCTGACCCGGCTGGGCTGAGTCCCGGACAGCGGCGTTCGTCTCCCGCCGCTGTTCCGCTCCAAGCTGCCTGATCGCCTGCTCAGAAGCCGCCGGCGCAGCACTCACATCCTGGAGTGGTCGGCCGTCAGCTTCTTCACCTGATACATGGTGTTGCGGCCCCTCGAAGTTCCGGCCGAGTGTCCAGCCCCGGTTGGACCGGGCACGCCCTCCGATGAACGTGTCTTCAACGGCCCGAAGAGCACCGACGGGTCGGTCGAGCATACCGGCGAAGCCCCCACCGGTGAGGGCGAGGGCGACGGCGATGAGATCAAGGTGAACCTCGCCGCGTTCCGGCTGACGTCGACAAGATCGTGTTCCCGGCCTCCACCTGCGACGCCGATATCAGGGCGACTGGAAGTTCCGTGCCGCAGAGCCGGGGTACCCGTCGGAGCTGCGCGGTATCGCTCTGGACTTTGGCATCAAACGGACCAACTTCCTTTACGGGAAGTCGCTGCAGGTAGAGGCAGTGCTGTGACGCGGCGAGCCATCGGCCGAAGGCGTCGCGTGGGCACGACTCGGGTTGCGTCGACGGGGCTGCCGGGCAGCGGCCACGCAGACCGGCCCCAGCTAAGAATCTGACATATTTGACAGCTTTTGTGATTCAGTGTCTCAATCATTAGCGAAAGTCCATTTCGGTAGGGGTAGGTCGCCCGCGTTCCCCCAGCCTCCAGATCCTGGCCCCGCCTGGCAGTTGACCCATCACCAGCGAAAGGACATGCAGGATGTCAAATCACTTCACCGGTCTCAGCCTCGGCGCACCGCTTGGGGACCAAAGGCTCGACCTCTGTGACCTTTATGCGTTTCAGTCCCCCACCGACCCGACGAGGACGGTGCTCATCCTCAACGCGAACCCGAATGCCGATGCTTTGCACCCTGATGCCATCTATCGTCTCAACATCGACAATGACGGGGACTGTCTCACCGACATGGCGATCAGTTATGTCTTCTCTCCGCCGCAAGACGGCCGTCAGACATTCAGTGTCTTCATCGCAAAAGGCGATGAGGCCCGCTCGCCCGAAGCCGTCGGGGAGACGGTTGTCACTGACGCCGAGGTGTCGTTCGGCACGATGGGGAACCGCGTCAGCTCAGGTCCCTACACGTTCTTCGCCGGTAGTCGTAGCGACGCCTTCTTCTTCGACTTCGACGGGATCAAGAATCTTTTCGACACCAGTGGCGGCAGGAACTTCACCGCACCTCATCTCGGTGGCAAGTCGCCTTGGACCGGTGTGGACTCGAACACGGAAGCCAACGTGTTCTCGACGGTTGTGGAACTGCCGACGAGTGAGCTCGGGGCTGACCCCGAGATTCGCATCTGGGGCCGTTGCAGTGTGCGGGAAGGCAGCCAGCTCGTCCATGCCGACCGTGCGGGCCACCCTTCAGTCAGCAGCTTCTTCAATACCGACGAGACGAAGGAGGAGTACAACGCCAGTGAGCCGGTGAACGATCGTGAGCGTTGGACCGATCAGTTCGTTCACCTCATGGGGCACACCGGGAACTACACACGAGAAGAGGCGATCGCGGCGATCGACGCCGACGCCATCTTGCCTGACATGCTGGTCTTCGACCCCTCGAAGGCCGCGCGGTACCCCAACGGCCGCATCTTCACCGACGACGTCATCAACCATCGGCTCTCATTCCTCTCGAAAGGCGACATCCCTCCCACCGGGCTTGAGCCACACACCGACCTTCTGAACGAGTTTCCCTACCTCGGCAACCCGCACCCCAAGACGAACTAGCCTCGCGCTTTCACGAGGCAGGGTGTCCGAGGCTTGATCAAAAACGTGAGAAGTGGGGTCCGCGAGTCCGGTCTGGACAGCGCGATATCAACGGCGTTGGCGCCGTGGCCAAGCCGCGGGCGTGCACGATCCGGGCAAGATCTTGCTGGATGCGGCCCTGGCCGTCGCAATTGGCAGAGCTTGTCCGGCGAAGTCGGCATGCTGCGGGCCGAGCCGGGTGTGTCTGGCCCGGTGACATCCGACCCGACCGTCTCCAGGCTGGTCGACGCTCTGGCCGCGTCCGGGCCGACGGCCCTGGGCCACGTGATCACCCATGTGATCGACCGCCGACTACGCCGAAGCTCTGCCTGTCCAACCCCGGCTGACCAGTTATTTCAACCGTCCCGACATCCCGCACCGCCGCACCGGGTTTGTTGAGGGTGTTCATGTTTGCATTCCTGGTTCGGGGTTCAGTGCGATTCCGGGGTAGAACTTGCGTTGGTTGGACAGGAGCATATTTTTGGGTGTGGTGATGCCGATGGTTTCACGTACGCGTGCGGCGAACGCTCGTGAGGAGATCGGGTTGGCGCCTTCGAGCCGGCACCAGTTGCGGTAGCTGGTGTAGAGCTGGGTCTGTTCCGCGCGCATGGCGGGGTCCATGGTGCAGCACTTGTTCAGGAACCGGCCGGTGTGGTCTTCGGTTTCGGCGTATGTGTGGGTGGCAGTGCGTACCTGCGGGGGGCCGGTCAGGTCGCGGGGGCCGCTCAAATAGCGGCGTGCGCCGGTGACGAGCCAGTGCAGGATGCCGGGGCCTTCTTCGGTGACCAGGGCGTCGGCGAGGTTGTCGACCTTCCGGTCGTCGGTGACGGTCCGCTCGAACGGGATGAGTCTCATCCGGCGCCAGAACGCGTAGTCACCGGTGCCGGCTTCGGGGCGTTGGTTGCCGAGCAGCCACAGTGTGTGGGTGGGGGTGAAACTGAAGAAGTCCTGTCGCATTCTGCGGGCCTTGATCCGGTCTCCGCCGGTCAGCAACTTGACGCGGGACTCGTCGAAGCGGTCGCCGGGCTTGAGTTCGGAACAGACGATGATGCGTCGGCCGTGCAGCTCGGCGAGATCGGTGGGGTGCGTTTCGAAAGACCGGGCCATCAGGAAGCCGGGCGGCGCGGCATCCGCGTAGTCTCCGAGGAGTCTGACAATGACGTCCAGAAGAACGCTCTTGCCGTTTCTCCCCTGTCCGTAGAGGAACGGCATGATCTGGGCGCCGACATCCCCGGTGATCGAGTAGCCCAGCAGTTCGTGCAGGAAGCCGATCATCCGACGGCCGTCGGCGTCGTCGCCGAATGTGTCGGTGAGGAACCGCTGCCAGCGGGGTGTTTTCATCGGCCGGGCTCCGAGTGTCGTGGCACGTGAGTGGCAGTGCTTCTCCGGATCCGGCGCGGCGATCAGACCGGTGTGGAGGTCGACCACTCCGTCCGGTGTGCACAGTGCATAGGGATCGGCGTTCAGCAGTGAAGCGTTGAGAGCCATCCCCGGTGCGGCCTTGGCCTGTATCAGCATGGCCGTCATTCCGGATGTCGCCAGAGCCCGTCGGCGGTGCCGACGCAGTTCCGCCGTGCCGTGCCGTCCGTGCGGGTCGGTCTCTGCCAGTCTCTCGGCCATCTCGCCGGCCGCCCACAGTACGGTGTCGGCCTGGTCGATCTCCCACCGGTAGCCGGACCACCGGTGCCAGCCCAGGCCCGGCACGTGCCTGAAGTCCCGCCCGTACAGGGTGACGAACAGCTTGGCGTTGCCACGGTCGCTGAGGGTATCGGGCAGCAGACCGTGCTCGGTTGCCCGCATCGCCGTCGGCGCAGCTGCCCTGGAGACCTGTGCCGGGACGGTGCCGACGGGAGAGCCGGGCTGAATCCGGCGTGCGACCTGTTGAGGGTGGAACGGCCCGTTGTCGTGGCTCGGTGCGTGATTCACCTACTGTCTCCCGGATCGAGGGATGGCGGCTGCCCGCAGGTATCTTGGGCCGGATGATGTGCGGTGTTCGGCGTTCCTGGCCCGGGATGCTTGTGAACCGCGGCCGCCAGAAGGGCCGCTCTTGCGCCCCGCGTCGCCGGATGGCCCGTGGTAGCCCGCGGTGTGAGCGGCCGGGTCGGGCCTGGCACCGGAGTTTCCTCTTCTGCCGCAGCAGTGCAGGCGAGGACCGGGGCCGAGGCGGTGGCCGGATCCGCTTTCGCGAGGCGGGAGCCACCACCTGTGGCCGGGACGGCTTCCCGGGCAGGGTGCGGCACAGGTCTGGCGCGGTCCTGCCGGGCAGGCGGCACCGGCCGGTGGCCGGTCCGGGCGAGTTTTGACGCGAGCTTGTGCGGCGGTGGCGCCGGGCGGGTGTACCGAGGGGAGAGCCCTCGGTATGTTCTGGCGGCTGTCCTTGTCCCGGGCGCGAGGGTGCAACCGCCGTGGGCGCGTACATCCACGGGCGGGCCGGCGCCAGGCCCACCCGTGCGGTGAGACCGGCGGGGGAGTCGCGATGCCGGGCAGCAGCAGGTCCCGCTCGGACGGCGGTGCCCCGTGGGCATCGGCCTCGATGACGACGAGACCAGCACCTTTGCGCGCGATACCGGCCCCGGATCCGAGCTGTTGTGCCCACCCTGCCCGGATGCACCGGCATCGGCCCCGCGGCTTGGGAGCAGTGACACCGGCGGCAGCTGTGGCCAGATTCTTTGGCGATCGTGGCAAGGGGTGGAGGTGTCCTGCGACGGACAGTCGGCGGCTGCACCGGCCGGCGCCAGCGGGCGCACCAGCGAGATCGACGGGACGTCAGGCAGCGACGCTGTCGGCCGGGACGCTACGGCCCGGCCTGAGTCGCTGTCACACAGGTGCGGTTCAGGAACCATGTGCACTCCTTCCAGCGACTGAAGCGACTCAAATTCCAAATTGGTGGAGTGCAGATGGACCGGAGCGCCTGGGGCCTGCACGAGGTTCGCCCCGCGCTTGTTTTCCTCACGTTCGTCCGGCTGCGAGGGAAGTATTCAACCGGGGAACTATCTGGCTGAATCGATGCGGTGGTGACAAGGAGTCATCTCTTGTTTCATCTGTAAGGTCCAAGCTCGATCACCTTATATGTGGAAGAAATTTTACTTTCCGCATAAATGTGCTCTCCGGGGATCCAGGCGGTGCGCCGGGTAGTGCGCCGGGTGGTGCAGCGTGGAAATGGCTGGTTGTTATACAGATGTGGCTGGTGAGCATCGCCTGATCTCACTCACCCGACGTGAGATGCCGCAGGAAGCCTTTCGCTCGGGCGTCGGTTCCGTGGTCGGGTCCTTTGCCGGTATGCGACTTCATCTGCTGCAGCACCGAGGCTGCACCATTCCGTGACTCGGCGTCAAACGATCACTGTGATGCCGTGGTGGGGGTCGGTGGCCGACTGTGCGAAACGCGCCGATATGACTGGTCACGGCAGTTGACGGGTCTGTATCACGCCGTCCGTGGGCCTGGTGATCCGTGGTGCCTGGGGTGATCCGGCCTGTGGCGGTGCGGTTTCCGAGCGAGTCACGGGTGCCGGTCACGGTGTCGAAGTGCACAACCCCACAGGGTGAGAGGGTCGTGATGTTGTAACGCCTTATGACTCTGTCATGGGGGCGTTACCGGCCATCGAATTCTCCCACGTGATCAGACCGAACGGATCACGCCAGGAACAGCCGTGGCGGACGGTTGTGAAAGGGAGTCAGGAGAAGCGATTCGCCAGGAAGAACCGTCGCGCCGTGTGGCGTCGATTCCATGGCATCGCGGGCTTCCCACGTGCATGAACCACTTCATCCGGATGCTTGATGACGGCCCTGCCCGGGGAGTCTTCGATCGGTCCGGTGCGGGGGTGAGGGTATTGACACAACTACGCCATCCGGGTGACATCCTGTCGGCTTTGTTGCTGTCATATGCGGCCGAGAGGATAACTGTCACTATCCAAACCGGTGGGCCGCCCACCCTCTCCGGGGGAGCGGCTGCTCATTTCTCTCGCAGCTATCCAGGTGAGGTGAAAGCCTGGGGATCTGCCGGGTGGGACTGCCGCAATGGGCACCCCCGTGGGAGGGGTTTGGATCCGCCAGTCGGTGCCAGTAGCCGGTGCCGACTGGCGCGGCGACCCATGTGACCTCTTTGGGGGGCACCATGAGCGCTTCTCCGACGGTTGTTCCTGCGTCCGACGCTCGGCACCGGACTGCTGAGTTCTGCGGTGGGACCGCTCCGGTCGGCGCGGCGAAACGCCAGTCGGTGGGGGATACCTTGTCGCTCTCGCCCTGTTCTCAGCCGATTTGCTCATCGTCGCGCCGCGTGCGGGGGCTTTGCCGGAGCGCGGAGTTTCCTGCCTCCCACGGCACCGAATCGCCTTCCATGCCGGCGGCGGTAATCGTGCGGACCCCGTTCGGTGACTGGTGTTCGGGGCGCCGGTCCCGGCTGGACGGCCGTGTCACCACCGGGCGCCGGCACTGTCTGGGTGGCCGAGACCGCTCCTGCGGATCAGGGCGCCCGGTGCCGTCCTTCTCGGCGGGATCGCCGTTCATCTCACTTCTGTGCTGCTACCAGGGGCGGCACGGACAGCCTCGACGGCGCCGATCCGGGCACCGCCACCGGGTGTCGCAGTCGATCCGGGCCGGGATCGGCACCGCCGCGGATGCGGGACTGCGGGCGGCCTGGCTCATCCCGTGTACGGCCTGCCGTGCCGACGGCGGGCGGGTGCGCCCCGCTTCCCGTCACTGAACCGCCCGCCGGGCTCCCGGCGCGGTTGTCCCCGCCCGGCGGGCACATCGGGTACGGCAGGCAATCCACAGCCGGCGGCTTGTGCCGTGTTGTGTCCGCAAGCGCAAACCCGCCACCCCGCCACCTCAGCAAGGCCCAGAACGAGAGAGGAAGAACCATGCAGCCGACTGCTTGGCCGGGGGCGCAGATCGCACTGTCCCCCCAGGAGATTGAACAATGGCCGAATGCGGCGTCAGCCCGGGCCCTGGTCGACGACTGGCCTGCGGGGCGACCGGCCGCGTTCCGCGTGCCGACACTGGAGCGAGCGGTGCCGGTCTGTCGCCAACTGGCCCGCCTGTGGATGGACTTTGCGGGTATAACGGACGAAGGTGTCAGATGTGCTGCCTTACTTGTGATCTCTGAGCTGATGACCAACGCCATCGTCCACACCGACAGCCGCTCGATCACCGGCCGCCTGAAAAAGGACGGTGACTGGCTTCTCGTGGAAGTCCAGGACGAGGGAGGAACATCGTCCGTCCCGCACCGGGCCGGCGACGCCAACGAGTACGGTCGGGGCCTGGTGGTGGTCGCGCAGTCCGCCCAGGCGCTGGGAACGCGGCGAGAGACCGACGGCGGCCGCACATTCTGGGCACGGATCTCGCTGGCTGGGTGAAATCCCTCCAGGTTGCGGTCCGAGACCGCGAACCCGTCCGCCGGGCCCCGTGAACACAACACGGCGCCCGGGTCCGCCGCGGCTTGTCCGCGGGACGCGGCTGCAGCAGGGTCACAGAGACCGTCTGGGCCGGGGCGAACGTCCGGCACGTCGTCAGTGTGGACATGAGCGGGTCCTCCTGCGACAGGCGGACCGTTGCGGTCCGCACGGGGACCGGCCGAGAGCGACGGCGGGCTTCCCCCATGCCCGGGAAGGGGTCAGGGGGGAGAGGAAGAACGGCACTCGGTTCCGGGGAAGGCGACCGGGCAGTGGCTTGCGGTGATGGGTCCGCTCGGGACGGGGGCGGACCCGGCGGCGACCGGGGGCCGACGGGCATCAGCCGCGACGTGCGCACCACTGCCCGGTCTCAAGCACGGCGAGACGCTTCACCAGCCGATGTCGGGAGCACCCACCGGCCGGTGGCTCTCCGGGCAGCCGTGCAGTGGCTCTGCTCGCCGAAGCCCTGCCAGAAGGAAGGGCTGAAACGGGCGGGCCAATTGCCGAGCTCCCCGGAGAGGGATGGGCGGCCCACCGGTTCAACGACTTCAGTAACCCCAATGAATGAACTGTCATCAACCCCTGCGCCAATCAGTCACCCGATCGGCCCAGTCCGAAATTTGCTCCGGGAATGGCGGCCAGCTGCCGGCCGCTGCCTGTGCGACAGCAGAAATCACGCCAAGATCATTTCACCGCGACCGGCCACTACGGGATAATTTCCGGGTGTGCACCATTCATTTCCGGCCGTGAACCATCCGACGGTAAATCGCCACGAATCCGACCTCGTGCCCCGACGGGGCCGGATTTGCAGAGCCCGTCGAGAAGAAGGCGCCCCCGTTGAGTGCACTACGCCATACGGGTGAACTGCCAGCGGTCTCATTGCGAGATTATTCAGCTCCATGGGATAACCGTTTTGAATCCAACCGGTGGGCTGCCCTCCTTTCCGGGGAGCGCGGCAACCGACGATCCGCCGCAGAACTGGCCAGCCAGTTGTGAGCAGCATCGAGATCGTTCGTCGCAATGAGCGCCCCTCGGCAAGGAAGAGGCAGCTCGCATCACCTCGTCAAGGGGCACCATGCGAGTTCCCTGTGCTGTTCAATCCGTCATCCGGGTCTGTCTCCTGACGTCAGGACCGGCCGTGATCCCGACGGCCGCCTGCGCCAGAACCCCCGCGCTGCGCCCTGAGGCCGCGCTGGTCGATACGGTCGCGACGGCGCACACCGTCGGCTGCGGCACCGTGGCGTTCACACCGTTCCGTATGCGAGGCCGGCTGCCGATATCATCCGCGGCGCCTCCGGTTCGGCTCTCGCACGCCGGAGAATGACGCGCCGCGCATGGGATGCCTGGGCCAGTTGCGCGGCTTCGTGACACTCACTGTTCTGTGGTGGATGCATTTTCGGCAGCACTCAAGACGGCGTGGCGGAAAACAATCGAGCCGACGCCTCCGCTGATCACTCAGCGCTGATCCTCCCGACTGGAGAGCGCTATGTCTCAATCGATTCGAGTAATGCTCAGCGGGGGGCCGGAGGGCTCACCGTCGACCTGGGAAGTGAAATCACTGGAAAGTGAAACAAGAGTGACGGTTCCCCGCTGGAACGGTTATGAGCATTTCGAGTTCGCGGATCACTATGCCGAACTCGATGGCGAACTGCTGCCCGTCTACCGCTGGATCTACCGCACATACATTGCCGAATAGGGCCCTGCTCGAATCCGGCCGCTGCGGAATCTTTTCCTCAACAGCACACAGCCGCTTACGTGCGGGTGCTACCAACTGATCCGGAGGGGATCGAAATGACGAATTCTCAGTTGCCCGTAGGTGTGTCGTGAGCGGGGCGGCCCCCCTCTCGGGAGGTGGTCGGCACGCGCGGGATGCCATGGTCACCGGTATCGGGTTCTGCCTTCCCGGTGACGGGCGACCCGTCTTCACAGCGGACGACCTGTGGAACATCGCCTCCCGAGGGGCCTCCTGCCTCAGGCAGAGCAACGCCTACTACGGCTCCGTAGACCTCTCGGACGCCATGTTCGACGAACGCCTCCCCGATATCGCCCCGTTCTTCGCACGCCACTACACCGCAGCGCACCGGTTCGGCCTGGTGTCCATGACGGAGGCATGCTCGGATGCTGAACTGGATCCCCTCTCCGGCGACTTGGCCGATGCGGCGATCCTGGCCGGACGCGGCGGCGTCGACGCGAACATCGACAGCTACCTCGCCGTACTGCGAGCCGACCCCGAGACCATTCGCGTGACGGAGGCGATGGAACTGTTCGTCGCGGCGGAACAGGCCGTCACTCCCTCCGACGTCGCCCTGGTCCAAGGCGCACTGTCCCGCTCGAAGGGCCCCAACTTCACGGTGTCGTGCGGCTGCGCGTCATCCGCGGTGCAGATCGGCAACGCCCGACGCCTGATCGCCGACGGAGAGGTCGACATCGCCGTCGTGACCGGCGTCGACGTCTTCAGCGTCAAGCTGATCCGCAACATCCAGCGCCTGCTGCAGGGCGCGCAGAAGACGTACGAAATCATCCGGTCCAACGACATGCCCGCGCTTCTGCCGTCCTTCGACTCCCTCATGCGCCCCTACGACCGGCGTGCCGACTGCATCAACCACGGCGAGGGATCGGTGACCGTCATCATGGAGAGCCGCGAGCACGCCACCCGGCGCGGGACCCACCTGTACGGTCAGGTGCTCGCCCAGGCCACGACCCGCGACGGGCTGACCAATCCTCTGGCGTCCGATGAGACGGGCCGCGAACTGGTGAGCGCCGTCCGCCGATGTCTCAAAGACCGCTGGGAGACCGGCCAGGTGCCCTACGTCCACGGCGGCAGCGACGGCAACGTGGTGGTCACCGCCTTCGAGGCGAACGCGATCAAGGAACTGTACGGATCTGCCGCGCAGGACCTGCTGATGACGTCCCAGGAAGGCTGCTTCGGCCACAACGGCGCGCCCGCGGGCTGTCTCGGCGTCGCTCTGACACTTCTCATGATGGAGCGCGGCGAGGTATGTCCCACCGCGAACTGCGAGCAGCCGGCGGACAACCTCACCTTCGACCCCGTTCCCGGCACGCGCACCCGCCCTCTCGACTTCGACTACGCGCTGAGTTTCAACTACCAGGTCGGTGGGGTGAAGAGCGCGATCCTCCTGGGCAGCCCCGACGTCTGAGGCCCGTCCCGTAAACCTCAGTCCTCCGCGGCCCCCGCCCGACCCGCCCGATTCCGGTACGCATGCACGCCGCCGACCCCGGGCGGCGAACCGTCAACAGAGCGGGGGTTTCCCGCCCCTGCGCAGCCGATCGACAAGGAGAACTCCCATGGGCCGACACAGGCATACCTCCAACGACGCGACGGATTCTCTCGCCGTGATCGGCATGGGCTGCAGGCTTCCCGGCGACATCGACTCTCCCGCGGCCCTGTGGCGGCTGCTCGCGCAGGGGCAGGAGGCAGTCGGGAATCCGCCGCCGGGACGCGAGACGCTCTGGGCACAAGGCGACGCTGAACGAACCCCCGGCGGGCCCACGTCTCCTCAGCGAGGCGGGTACCTCGGCGACGTGTCGGGTTTCGACGCGGACTTCTTCGGTGTCTCCGGCCGCGAGGCGGACGTCCTCGATCCCCAGCACCGGCTGCTGCTGGAGGTGGTCTGGGAGGCGTTGGAACACGCCGGGCTCCCACCGGATCGACTGACCGGCTCGCCGACGGGGGTCTTCGCCGGTCTCAGCTACAACGACTACATGGATCAGCTCGCCGGACAGCCCCAGGAACTCGAGGGCTCCATCCTGACGAACGGGCATTGCGTCGCCGCAGGCCGTATCTCCTACCTCCTGGGCCTGCACGGTCCCTGCGTGGCACTCGACACGGCCTGCTCGTCCTCGCTCGTCGCGTTCCACCTGGCCTGCCGGGCACTGCTCCACAACGAATGCGATCTCGCCCTGGCCGCCGGTGTCACGCTCATGCTCCGACCCAGAACAACCCTGTCTTTCGCCCGGATGGGAATGCTGTCGCCGACGGGACGTTGCCACACCTTCGATGCCGCCGCGGACGGCTTCGTCCGCGGTGAAGGCTGCGGCGCCGTCGTACTCAAACGCCTGGCCGACGCCGAACGGGACGGCGACCGCATCCTCGCCGTCGTCCGTGGCACCGCCGTGAACCAGGACGGCCGGTCCGACGGCCTGGCCGCTCCCTCGCCCACCGCCCAGCGGGCCCTGTTCCAGCAGGCGCTCGCCAACGCCGGGATCGACCCGCAGGACATGGGAATGATCGAGGCTCACGGAACGGGAACCCCGGTCGGTGACCCGATCGAGTTCGCCAGCCTGGCACAGGTGTACGGCACCGGCCACGGCCGGTGCGCTCTGGGATCGGTCAAGACCAACCTCGGCCACCTGGAGCCCGCCGCCGGGATCACCGGACTGATCAAGACCGTCCTGTGCCTGCAGCACGGGCTCATTCCCCCCAACGTGAATTTCGCCCGTTGGAATCCGGCCATCGCCGCAGACAAGACCCGCTTCTTCGTACCCACCGAGCTGACCCCGTGGCCCGTACAGGCGCCGACCAGGCTGGCCGCGGTCTCCTCCTTCGGATTCTCCGGTACCAACGCCCACGTAATCCTGGAACAACCGCCACGGGACAGCCGAACAGCCCTGCCACTGCGGCGACAGACCCCTCCCGCCGCACCCGAAGTGGTCCTGGTCCCGGCCGGATCCCCCGCCGTACTGCCGGCCGCGGCACTGCGTCTGGCCGACTGGCTGGAGGGCGACGGCGCGAAGGTACCGCTGCGCGACGTCGCGCACACCTTGGCCCTGCGACGCAGCGCGGGGCGGGGACGTCTCGGAGTCGTGGCCCGTTCAACGCGCGACGCGGTCGGCGCACTGAGGTCGTTCGCAGCGGGCCGGGCCCACCCGGCCGTGGTGTCGGGGCCGACGAGTGTCACCGTCTCCCGGCAGCCGGTATGGGTGTTCTCCGGGCAGGGCTCGCAGTGGCCGGGCATGGGGCGCGGGCTGCTGCAGCAGGAACCGGCCTTCGCGGCGGCCCTGGCCGAAGCCGATTCCCAAATCTCCGCCGAGGCCGGGTTCTCCGTACTGGACGTGGTACGCGCCGGTGAACCGGTGACGGAGTGTTCCAAGGTGCAGCCGGTGCTGTTCGCCCTGCAGATCGCGCTGGCCGCCACCTGGCGCGCTCACGGAGTCGAACCGGCCGGTGTCATCGGCCACTCCATGGGAGAAGTCGCGGCCGCTGTCGTGGCAGGGGCACTGTCACTGAAGGACGGCGCCAGGGTGATCTGCCGGCGCTCCTCGCTGCTCTCCCGGATCGCGGGAGCCGGCGCCATGGCGACCGTAGGACTGGACCGGGCCTCGGTGGAGGCCGAACTCGTCGCGAACGATGCCGAGTCCGTCTCCGTGGCGGTCCTTGCCGCACCGAACTCCACCGTCGTGGCCGGCGACACCACACAGGTGGCAAGGCTGGTCGCCGACTGGAAGGACCGCGGAATCCCCACACTGCCCATCGCGGTGGACGTCGCCTCCCACAGCCCGCAAGTGGACCCGCTGCTCGCCGAACTCCTCGCCACTCTCTGCGACCTGGCTCCTCGGCATCCCCAGGTCCCCTTCTACTCCACCGTGCTGCAGGACCCGCACGAGGTGCCGGCCTTCGACGCCGCCTACTGGTGCGCCAACCTGCGCAACCCGGTCCGCTTCTTCCCGGCGGTGGCCACGGCCGGCGCAGACCGGAACCTGGTGTACGTAGAGGTCTCCCCGCACCCAGTCGTCACACACGCCGTCGTGGAGAGCCTGGGCGACCTGGCCGGCGAACCGGTCGTGCTGCCCACGCTGCGCCGCGCAGAGGATGAACCCACCACGTTCCGCACCCAGCTCGCGGCCTTGCACTGCGCGGGTGTGAAAGTCGACTGGTCGCCGCTGTACGCGCAAGACCGCCTCGCGGACGTTCCCACCATCACCTTCGACCGCAAGCGCCACTGGGCAGATGCCGCCCGGCCGGCCACCCCCGGCGAACAGAGCGCCGCACGCTCGGCCGTCGCGCTGCCGGGCAGCCACACCGAGGTACCCGGCGAACGGGTGCGTCACTGCTGGCAGGGGAACGCCGGAACCACGGAACTGCCCTGGCTGGCCGACCACCGAGTGCACGGCACCCCGGTACTGCCCGGCGCCGCCCACTACGCCATCGCGCTGACCACCGCCTGCGAGGTGTTCGACGCCGCCCCCATCGACGTAGAGATCACCGATGTCTCATTCCGGGAGATGCTGCGCCTGACCGGGCACACCGACCTCAGTACGACCGTCACCCTGACCACCCCGGATCACGCCACATGCGAGATCTTCGGACGCGGCGACGACGGCCAGTGGGTGACGTACGCCTCCGCCGTGCTGCGCCGTCTCTCCCTGCCCTCGCGCACCCGCACCGTCTCCGTCAACACCTTGGCCCGAAGGCATCCGGTCACCATCGACTCCGCAGCCCTCTACTCACGACTTCGTACCCGGGGACTGGAACACGGTCCGGCGTTCGCCGGAATCACGGAGCTGCGCGCCTCCCGCAGCCGCGAGAGTTTCTGGGCCCGTGTGGAGGTCCCGGAGCCCGCTCGGACCCCAGAGCACTCCTTGCAAGTCCACCCCGTCCTCGTTGACCTCTGCCTGCAACTCCTGGTCGCAGGGCCCGTCGAGGACGCCGGCCAGGGACTGATCCTCCCCGTCCAGATGCAGGCCGTACGGATTCTGGGCGATCCCGCGACCGCTGCGTACTGCCACGCGCGGATCGTCGAGACCACGGCCGACAGCGCCGTGGGGCATGCCCGCCTGCTGAACGAAGCGGGCAATCCGGTGATGGCCCTCGACGGAGTGAGGTTCGCACGCCGACGCCCGCAGAAGGCCGACACGGCCGACAAGTGGTTCCTGGAGGCAGGCTGGCATCCGGCCCCACGTCCGCAGGCCACCCAGCCGAGCCCGCCCGGAAACTGGCTCGTCATCGGCGAGGAAAGCGAAGACGCCGAAGCACTGGCCCGCATCCTGCGCGAGGCCGGGGCCCGGGCCGAGGTGTGGGACACCCCGCTGGGAGATGAGCGGCTCGGACTGTTCGGCGACTCCGTCAGCACACACCTGGAGGCCGTCCCGTCCCCCTCGCGCGCCGTGGTGATGCTGTGCGGCACATCGCCCACCACCACGGACGATCCCACCGTGGGCGCCCAGCGGCGTGCGCGGCGAATCCTCGGTATCGCCCAGGCAGCCGCCCGCAGTTCCACCCCTCCTCGCCTGTACGCGGTCACCCGGGCGGCACGTGCGGTAGCGGCCGACGAGACCGTGGACCTCGAGCAAAGCGCCCTGCGCGGCGTGATTCGCGTCCTGGCGTTCGAGCACCCGCACATGCGGGCCACCCTGGTGGACACAGACCATGGCGACCTGGGCCTGCGGAGTCTGGCCGAAGAACTGCTCGCCGACGGCCACGAGGACGAGATCGCCCTACGAGGCGCCACCCGGTACATCGCCAGGCTCGATCGCGCCCCGCTCGCCGCCTCCGAGGAGGTAACGGCCGCCACCCGCACCGTGCGCTACGGGGTGGACGGATTCCGGCTCCGCGCGGGGCGGCTCGGGGACCTCGGCAGTCTGGAACTCGCCGCGACCGGGCGCCGGACTCCAGGACCGGGTGAGGTGGAGCTGCGCGTCCAGGCGGCGGGCGTCAACTTCCGCGACGTACTCACGGCCATGGGCCTCCTGCCCGGCGAGCAGGACATCCAGTACCGGATCGGCTTCGAGTGCGCAGGCGTGGTGACCGAAGCAGGGCCCGGCGTCGAGCACCTGCGCGTCGGCGACCCGGTGCTCGCCGTGCACCTCGAAGGCGGCGCCTTCGCCTCGTTCGTCACTGTGCCCGCGACCGTGGTCGCCCCGATTCCGGCCATGCTCGACCCTGTCTCCGCAGCAGGAATGCCCACGGCTTTCCTCACCGCCTGGTACGCCTTGCGCCACGTCGCCCGGCTGCGCGCGGGGGAACGCGTACTGATCCATTCGGCCAGTGGGGGCACCGGTATGGCGGCGGTCGCCGTCGCCCGGCTGCTCGGCGCCGAGGTGCTGGCAACAGCCGGCAACGAAGAGAAGCGACAATACTTACGGGGCAGCGGGATCAGCCATGTGATGGACTCCCGGTCCCTGGACTTCGCCGAGCAGACCCGCAACGCCACCCATGGACTGGGCGTCGATGTCGTCCTCAACTCGCTCTCCGGTGCGGCAATCCGAGCAGGACTGGAGACGCTCCGGCCCTTCGGCCGCTTCGTCGAGCTGGGAGTGCGCGACATCCTGGCCGACGCCCCTGTCGGGCTGGCCCCGTTCCGGCACAACATCACCTTGAGCACCGTTGATCTCATCGAACTCCGGCGGACCCGTCCCGATATGTTCGCGACCGTACTGCGTGAGGTTCTCACCGAGTTCACCGAAGGCCGGCTGAAGCCGCTGCTCTGCACCACGCACCCGCTCTCCGAAGCCACCGACGCATTCCGCCTGATGGCCGGCGCCCGCCACATCGGCAAGCTGGTCCTGACCATCCCGGACCGAGGGGAAACCACCGCAGTCCTTCCCGAGGGGCCGCCCGTCGTTCACACCGACGGCGCTTACATCGTCACCGGCGGCCTGCGCGGCCTCGGCCTGGCAACCGCGCACTGGCTGGCCGGGCAGGGCGCGAGTCACATCGTCCTCAACGGCCGTACAGCTCCCTCCCTCGCGGCGGCACGCGCAATCAGGAAGCTGTCCGCCGACGGTACCCGCATCACTGTCGTACTGAGCGACATCGCCAAACCCGGTACCGCCGAACGCCTTGTGGCCACCGCCACCGAAGACCGGACACCTCTGCGCGGTGTCATGCACTGCGCCATGGTCCTCGAGGACGCTGCGATCACCAACATCCGAGACTCCCAGCTGAAGCACGTATGGAACCCCAAGGTCACCGGCGCATGGCAACTGCACAACGCCACATCAGCACACACACTGGACTGGTTCGTCGTCTTCTCCTCCATGGCCTCGTTGCTGGGCAACCCCGGGCAGGGCGTGTACGCGGCCGCCAACTCCTGGCTCGACGCCTTCGCCGCCTGGCGGACCAGCGCAGGCCTGCCCACGCTCGCCGTCAACTGGGGGCCATGGGGCGAGACCGGTGCCGCAACCGACTTCGGCAGCCGGGGCTACGAGACGATCCCGACCGACCAGGGGTTGCTGGCGCTCCACTCACTCCTGGCACACGGACGGGTCCAGACCGGAGTGATTCCCGGGGAGCCGAGCACCTGGATCCCCCTCGCCGGACGGCAGTCCTCGTTCTTCAGCCTCCTCGCCCCGGGCAACGAACACGCGGCCGACTTGCCGGAGAACTCCCCCGACATCCAGGCCCGTCTCACGGGCCTGGCACCGGGCACCGCCCGGCGCGAGGCACTCGAGACCTACCTGGCCGATCACATTCGCGGAGTTCTCCGGCTGGGCAGCACCACCCTTGACCCGCAGACCCCCCTGAAGGCGCTGGGCTTCGATTCACTGCTGTCCATGGAATTACGGGTCCGTCTGGAATCCGACCTCGGGGTCGAGCTCGCCGGCAACTTCGTCTGGCAGCACCCGACGCTGTCGGCACTCGCCGCAGGCCTCGCCGAGTGCATGGGTCTGGAACTGCAGAGCACCGATCAGCCGACCTCAAGCAGGTGATGGCCCAACCGGACTCGGGAGCCGGACGGCTCCGGAGTCCGCACGTCCTCACCGGTGCCCTGCACAGGCTTCCGGCGGTCACGGCCGTCCGTCCAGGCGGCAGTCCGGCCCGGACCGGGCCAACGGGGCCTCGTGGTGCACTTGCGTGCCCGGTCGGTTCAATGAGCAGCCTGAGGCGGTGTCATGCGCTGGCGCCGTGGCGCGTCCTTGGCAGTGGGCGAATGCACTGCAGATCTCGTTCATGGACATCGCCCAGGACGTCGCTGACCTGGATTCTGATGTCGAGCACGGCCAGGCGCTCAAGAGCCTTCGAGCCCAGAGCGAGCAGTTCCACACCATCTCGGCCGACGTTCGTCATCGGTATGGCCGCGCCGGAACCGAGGTGAAGGAGGAAGAAGTCCTGGCCCCGGTCGAGCCCAAGTGCCACAAGCGAGTCGATGGCGTCGTGCCAGGACATCCAGCCGGAGGGGAAGTCAGCGCCGTCCGCGTATGGCCCGGATGCCCGGATCCGGTAGGTGACGGAGCGCACCACGGATCGTCCCCCGCCGGCATTGACGAGGGAGACCGTTCGTAGTGAGTCCGTCAGTTCGCGGCTGTGTCCCGCGAACCCGGACCAACTCAAAACGGGCTGCATGGTCTGAGACAGCTGGGACCGGGTCACGATGATGCCGGTCAGCAGAGCGACCACGGCTGCGCATGTGGACGCGTCGAGCACCGTGAGCCGCCACGGCCAGTCTCCGCGCACATGGCTGCTCAGATTGGCCTTGACGATCTCCCAGGTCAGATCGACAAGGGCGAAGGAGAGCAATGCCCTCGGTAATCGCAAGGTCCTGCTGCTGGTCGAGACCCGCCGCTGAATCCATTGTGACTCTTCCACATGCTCTCCCAAGCCTTCGTACCCGCGTGGTCTCACCATGCAGCGCGCCGCGTCATGGGAGCAATAGCCTCAGGTCCGGCCGGCCCGCGGCTGACCGGCGACGCTGCCGTTGTTCGTGCCGACGGCCGAGCCTGCGGACTGCCCATTGAAGGGTCGCAGTCCCTCGCTGCAACGATCGGTGGTGAACACCTCGCCGTACGTGCAAGGCCCACGATCACCAGGACGACCTGGTGATGAACGCTCTCACGGTGGCGCGTGTTCTTCCCGTTGGGCCGATGGGTGGCCCGGCATCGGGCGAAGGACTTGGGCAGGCGCTGAGACATCGCTTCAACTGGGTCCGCGCGTCGAAGAGTTGGATGCCACATTCGGTCAGGAAGACCGCCCGGCCCCGTGCGACGCGGGCATAGGTCTCCCGCGACTCCATGGCCGGACAGCCATTTCCTGGCAACTGTTGGAGCCATCGATTGATCACTGGTGTAGCCCGAGGGGGCGTATGTCATTGGGCATCGGGTCGCGGCCGGCCAGGAGCGCGGATGAGGAACGCCGTTGCTCGGCGAGGCGCGTGAAGTCCGGCGCGTTGATCCCTTCCCGCCCCGTACGGCGGAAGGAAGCGCCGGTTGAGCGTGTCGAACATGACCACGATCGCCTTCATGCGGCTCTTCCCTCCCGCGGCTCTGGATAGCTATGTTCGTACGAACATAGGTTGGAGTTGTTGATGGGGACAACCCCCGATGACCAGGAGGATCGGATCCGAGATGAGTGTCTCCCGCGCCCCCGCGCGCTGCTGCATGCCGAACGGTGGAGGGTCCGCGGCCGTGTCGGTGCCCTTGTTCCCCGCGCCGGGCCGGGTGCGCGACGACCAGGGGATGGTGCCGCTGCCGGGCGGCGAGTTCCTGATGGGCACCGACGACACCGAGGGCTTCGCCGGGGACGGCGAGGGGCCGGTGCGGGCGGTGCGGCTCGACCCGTTCCGCATCGACGTGTGCGCGGTGACCAACGAGCAGTACGCGGCTTTCGTCGCCGCCACGGGGTACCGCACCGACGCCGAGCGCATCGGTTGGTCGTACGTGTTCGCCGCCTTCCTGCCGGCGGCCCTGCGGCGCGGGGTGCCCCGGCCGGAGCGCACCCCCTGGTGGTGCGGAGTGCGGGGCGCCGCCTGGGACCGGCCCGAAGGGCCCGGCAGCACAGTGGAGGGGCGCGGCAACCACCCTGTCGTGCATGTGTCCTGGAACGATGCCGCTGCGTACGCCGCGTGGGCGGGCAAGCGACTGCCGACCGAGGCCGAGTGGGAGTACGCGGCGCGCGGGGGACTTGAGCAGAAGCGCTACCCCTGGGGCGACGAGCTCGACCCCGACGGCAGCTACCGTTGCAACATCTGGCGTGGCACCTTCCCCGGGAAGAACACCGCCGCCGACGGGTATCGCGGCACGGCCCCCGCCGACGCCTTCGATCCCAACGGCTTCGGCCTGTACAACACCTCCGGCAACGTCTGGGAGTGGTGCATCGACTGGTGGACCACCGATCACGGATCCGCCCGGCCGCTCGTCAACCCCCAGGGGCCGCCGCAGGGTTCGGACAAGGTGATCCGCGGCGGCTCGCACATGTGCCACGCCTCGTACTGCAATCGCTACCGCGTCGCCGCCCGGACCGCCAACAGTCCGGACAGCTCCAGCGGCCATGCCGGGTTCCGCTGCGCGATCTGATCGTGGCATGACCCTTGACAGCAACCGAACCCCGGGTGAATCTGGGCCAGATAGATTCCCAAGAACATATGAGGTCGGATGCAGCTCGACTACGTGATCCTCGGTGCGCTGGCGCTTCGTCGGCTGTCCGGCTACGACCTGCGCCGCTGGATGGACGGGCCGGGCCGGTACATCGGCTACGGCGTCAAGCTGCCGCAGATCTACCGCAGGCTCGGCACCCTGGTGGAGCGCGGCTGGGTGGACTTCGACGTCGACCCGCGTGAAGGGCGGCCCGACGCCAAGGTCTACCGGCTCACCGAGGAGGGCGAGGAGGCGCTGCTGGCGTGGGCGCGCTCCCCGTACGAGCCGTCGCCGCGACCCATGGATCCCGAGTTCAAGCTGCGCTTCCTCTTCGCGGGTCAGCTCGATCCCGAGATCGCCCTGGACGTCGTCCGCACCGAGCTCGCGTACCGGCTCAAGCACGATGCGGGCAGCGCCGCGCTGCCCGTCCCCGCCCCGTACGAGCCGCAGATCGACGGCCTCGACGCGGACTGGGCCCGTGAGGTGCACACCATGGCCCACGAGCACGGCTACGCGTTCGCCGCCTCCTACATCGCCTGGCTCCAGCTGACCGAGGCCCGCCTGGAGGCCCGGCTCGGCCGCTGATCCCCGCCCCCTACCGGAAACCCGTCTCGAAACCTTCGATAACTCCATACCTGCATACCTGCATACCGCGTTCGCAGCGCGTGGCGAGCCGCACCGCCACGTGGCGGTCGCCCCTTGCCCGATCCCCTGCCGGGAGCTGCACATGCGCATCATCTACGTCGACGTGGACACTCTCCGCGCCGACCACACCACCCCGTACGGATATCACCGGCCCACGACCCCCAACCTGCAGAAGCTCGCCGACAAGTCCGTCACCTTCGACCGCTACTACTGCTCCGACTCGCCGTGCCTGCCGTCCCGTACCGCCCTGACGAGCGGCCAGTTCGGTATCACCAACGGCGTGATCGGGCATTTCGGACCGGCCGCCCAGTTCCGGCTCGACGCCGGGCACGGCCCCGAGCCCGACCGGCCGCTGCTCGGCCAGCGCCTCGGCTTCGGCGGGTATTACACCGCCGCCGTATCGGTCTTCGCCGAACGCCACCGCGCGTACTTCTTCCACGCCAACTTCCGCGAGTCCATCCGCGCCACCGACCGCATGGGCGACGAAGAGGCGCACGACGTCAACCGCGCCGCGATCGACTGGCTGCGCCGGCACGCCGACGACGACAACTGGTATCTGCACCTGACCTATTGGGACCCGCACACCAACTACACGCAGCCCGCGGAGTGGACCGAGAAGATGGCTGCCTCCGGGCCAGTGCAGTCCTGGCCGGACGAGGAGACGATCGCCGCGCATGCCGAGGTGTACGGCCCGCGCAGCGCCCTCGACCTGCACTATTCGATCGGTGGCGCGGGCACCTCGCCCGTACCGCACAACATGCCCGACGCGATCCGCTCCCGCGCCGACTTCGAGCACCTCGTGAACGGTTTCGACGGCGCCGTCGCCTACTGGGACCACTGCTTCGGCCAACTCATGGACACCTTGGAGGAGTTGGGGATCGCCGACGAAACCGCGGTGATCGTCAGCGCCGACCACGGGGAGTCCTTCGGCGAGCTGGGCTCGTACGCCGAACACGGGCATGCCGGCGAGCCCGTCCAGCGCGTCCCGCTGATCGTGCACTGGCCGGGGCTGACCGACCACCTGTCCGACAAGGCCCGCCGCAACGACGCCCTCCTCTACAACATCGACCTCGCCCCGACTCTGTGCGACCTGCTCGGCATGGACGTCCCGGCCGGCTGGCAGGGGGAGTCGTTCGCGCCCGCGATCCGCGGCGAGCGCATCGACTCGCGCGAGTACCTCGTCCTCGGCCACGGCGCCCACACCTACCAGCGTGCCGTCCGCACCCGCGATCACCTCTACATCCGCACCTACCATCCCGGCAGCTTTCGTGCCGAGTGGGAGCAGCTCTTCGACGTGTCCAAGGACCCGTATCTGACCAGGGACTTGATGGGCGAGGAGCCCGAACTCGCCGCCCTGATGCGGTCTCGTCTCGCCGAGTGGTGGCACGAGTACGCGGGCCGGCCCGGCGCCCTGCCCGACCCCATGCAGGCCACCCTGCAGACCGGGCCGACGTACTACAACGACCCCGTCCGCTACGCCGCGCACCTGCGCGCCACCGGCCGCGAGCATCTCGCAGACGACCTGGAGCAGCGCCTCGCGACGCTGAACATCCCCGTGTCCTGGCACGCCCCCGACCGGCCGCGCACCGCTGAGCTCCTCGAACGCTGGACTCATCTGCTGCAGACCCGTGACCAGCGCACTCTCTCCGGGTCGGGCGACTGACCCGCCTCGCCCTCGCATGTCCCCGCACCCGCAAGGAGCCGTGATGCCGACCGATGCCGTACCGTCCGCACCGTCGCAGGCCGCCCCGCCGCCCGCGAAGGCGCCACCGCCCTCAGCCCCGCGTCGATGGCGTCAGCTCTCCTTGCTCGGCGGACTGTTGAGCGTCGACAACAGCGAGTCCAGTGTGCTGTCCGTCCTCTTTCCCGCGCTGCGTGCCGCCCTCGGTCTTCCGCTCGCCGCGCTCGGCCAGCTGGTCGCCGCGAGCAAGCTGGTCACCGTGATCGCCGGGCCCGTGTGGGTCGCCCTGGCCCGCAGATGGCCGCGCAAGAACGTCCTCGCCGTCTGCTGCGGTTTCTGGGGCGTATGGACCGCGTCCATGGGTCTCGCCCAGAACTTCGTTCAGCTCCTCGTCCTGGCCACCGTCGCCGCGGCCGGGTTCGCGGGCGGCGGCCCGCTCGTCAACGGCCTGGTGGCCGACCTCTTCGACGACGCCAGTCGCGGCCGCGCGGCGGGCGTGCTCTACGGCATCGCCGCACTGGGGCTGGGCGTCGCAGGACCGGTGCTCGGCCTCCTCGCGGACGTGGAGAACGGCTGGCGGTACGGCTTCTTCGCCTCCGGCGCCGTCCAGGTGCTCTTCGGCGTGCTGATCCTCGCCTTCCTGTACGAACCCGGCGTCGGCGCAACGGAAAGCGGCAATGTCGGAAAGGCGGCTGCGCCCCGGCTGACCCGGGCGCAGCTGCGCGGTCTGCTGCGCAATCGCACCCTGCTGCTGATCTGCGTCCAGCGCCTGACCACCGGGCAGTTCATCCTGATCAGCTTCGGGGTGACCTTCCTGGTGGACGAGCGTGGCTTCAGCAATGCCACCGCCTCCCTGGTGACGCCGGCCGTCACCATCGCGTACCTGCTCGGCACGTTCCTCGGCGGCTTCCTCGCCGACCGGGTCCACCGGCGTCGACCACGCGCCGGCCGGATCGCGGCAATGCAGACCGCGATCGTCACCTATGCCGTGCTCGCCTGCGTCGCCACCCAGATCGACTGGGGTCCGCTGTGGGTGTACGCGGTCCTGTTCAGCCTGCTCGGCGCCGTGCAGAGCGTCAATCCCGGCATCAACCGACCGATCGTGATGTCCGTGGTGGTGCCGGAACTGCGCAGCACCGCCTTCGCGTTGATGCTCTCCGCCGAGGCCGCCGGGTGGGCACTCAGCTCCCTCCTCGTCGGTCATCTCGGCGACGCGTTCGGCCTGCAGACGGCATTCCTCTGGCTGACCGTCGTCCTCATGCTGGCCAACGGCGCGCTCGTCACTCTGCTTTACCGGCCCTACGCGCGCGACGCCGCGGCCCTCCAGGCGGAACTGACCCGCCGCGCCGCCCCCGGCCGAACGGAACACGCATGACCACCACCATCGAGACCAGAACCCACCACACCTCACCGGCTTCCGGAGACCGACTCCCGCTGCTCCTGTGGGAACCGGCGCACGCCGCCCCCACGGCCGTCGCGCACATCCGTGAACTTGCCACACTGTCACCGCTGTTCCTCGGCGGGCGGTCAGCTTGCGACGGCCACGGCGCTCACCGGGGCCGACCCGATTTCTGCCGGGCTCGTGCTGTTCAACCCTGTGGTGGACCTGTGCGGCAGAGGCGAGATCCTCGACCACTTCCGCGCCGAGCTCGGCCTCGACCCGCGCACCGCCGCCCGCCTCGCCGCTTCAACTGACACGCCCTGGTGTGCCGCCCGCGATCGCCTTCCAGGGCCAGGCCGACGACATCATCCCGCTCGGTGGTTCCGGAACACCGAGCGGGCGGCCGGAGCCGACTGCCGCCTCGTCGAGTACACGGGCGCGCCACACGGATTCTTCAACCCGGGCAGCGGCGAGGAGCGCTGGTTCGAAGAACCGGTGTGCCGCGCCGTCGCCTTCGTCACCGAGCAAACGGAGAACGCCTCGTGAGTACCCGCCCCAACTTCCTGATCTTCATGCCGGACCAGCTGCGCGCGGACGCGATCGGCGCCTTCGGCAACCCGCACGCGAGCACCCCGCACATCGACGCGCTCGCCGCGCGCGGCACCCGCTTCAGCAATGCCTACGTCCAGCACCCCGTGTGCTCGCCCAGCCGCGCCTCCATCCTCACCGGCTGGTACCCGCACACCGCGGGCCACCGCACCCTGACCCACCTCCTCAAGGAACACGAGCCCAACCTCCTGCGCGTCCTCAAGGACGCCGGATACCACGTCACGTGGGCCGGAATGCGCGGCGACACCTTCGCGCCCGGCGTCACCGAGTCCAGCGTCGACGAGTACGGCTTCTCGACCCGGCCCAGCAGGCTCTACGGCGGGGACTACCCGGAGGGCGTCTGGTCCCGCCTGTTCTACCGCGGCAGAGTCCCCGACGACGGCCGGATCGACCCCGACGAGGCGGCGGTGCACACCGCCGAACAGTGGCTGCGCGAGCCCCCGCAGGACCGTCCGTGGGTGCTGTTCGTGCCGCTGGTGGCGCCGCACTGCCCGTTCCAGGTGGAGGAGCCGTGGTTCTCGCGGTTCGACCGCGATGCGGTGCCCGATCCGGCCCCGCCGGGCGACCCCTCCGGCGAACCACGCTATCTGCGCGCCATCCGCGAAGCGCACGGCCTGGACCGGGTCACACCCGAACAGTGGCGCGAGGTCGTGGCCACGTACTACGGAATGGTCTCCCGCCTCGACGACCAACTCGGCAGAATCACCCGGGCAGTGGAGCAAGCGGGTGTCGCGGAACGCACCGTCACCCTCTTCTTCGCCGACCACGGTGAATACCTCGGCGACCACGGGGTGATCGAGAAGTGGCCGTCCGCCATGCACGACTGCATCACCCGTGACCCGCTGATCATCAGCGCTCCCGGGCTCGGTGAGGGCGGTCAGGAGTGCGATGCGATGGTGGAGATGGTCGACGTCCTGCCCACCGTGCTCGACATCGCGGGCGTGCCCGCGCCCCATCGCCACTTCGGGCGCAGCCTCCTGCCGCTGTTGCGCGATCCGGCGGCGCCGCACCGCGAACTCGCCTTCACCGAGGGCGGGTTCACCGTGGAGGAGGAGCCCCAGATGGAGCGCGCCGACTTCCCGTACGACCTGAAGTCGGCGCTCCAGCACAAGGATCCGACCTTGGTGGGCAAGGCCGTCGCCGTCCGGGACAGGGAGTGGACGTACGTGTGGCGGCTGTACGAGCAGCCCGAGCTGTACCACCGTGCCGAGGACCCGCACGAGTCCACCAACCTTGCGGGGCGCCCCGAGCACGCCGAGGTGGAGCGGCGCCTGCACGATGCCGTGCTGCGCTGGTCGGTGGAGACCTCCGACGTCATCCCGGCCGGCCCCGACCCGCGCCGGCCCGACGTGGACCTGCCTGCCCCGGCACATCCCTGATTGAGCCCCGCACACGAGCAAGGGAACCAACGATGCATCACCCCGACCGTGCCGCCGTCGTCGAGCGAGGCCGCTCCGGCCCGCCTCGACCTGGACACCAGGACCCGCCTGCTGGTGTCAGCAGACCGCGGGCGTCGCGCGCGGCGGAACGTATGTTTGCGCGATCAGACGGATTTGACCTCGCTTCCGTCCATGCGGAGCGTCGAGCCGGTCATCCAGCGGGCCGCCGGTGAGACCAGGAAAGCCATCAGTTCGGCGATCTCCTCCGGCCGGCCGTAGCGTCCGATCTCGGCCTGCTGCGGGAACTTGTCGATCGCTTCCTCGACGGTCATGCCGTGGATGGGCGCCCAGTGCTTGAGGTACGAGCGGCGGCGATCCGTCATGACAGGGCCGGGCATGACGCTGTTGACCTGGACGCCGTCGGTGATGCCACGGTCGGAGAAGGCCTTCGCGAGGGCGGCGATCGCTGCGTTGATCGTGCCCACCGCCGCGTAGGGCGCCTTGGGAAAGATGGCGGAGTTGCCCGACATCAGCACGACGGAACCTTTGGTCTCGGTCAGCGCCGGCCATGCCTCGATCGTCAGTCGCCGGGCCCCGTGGAGCTTGAGGCCCAGGCCCGCGTCCCACTGTTCGTCCGTCATCTCGAAGAGATCGATCTGGGGCACCGCACCTGCGATGTTGACCAGAGCGTCGATGCGTTTGAAGGCATCGAGGGTCTGCCCGACCACCGTTGCGGCCGCCGCCCGGTCCGACAGGTCCAGGTCGATGACGAGTGCCTCGGCCCCTTCCTCTCGCACCTTGGCGGCTGTCTCCTCCAGGTGGGTTCGGTTCCGTGCGACGAGCACGATCGAGGAAAAGTCCCGCGCCAACCGGATCGCCGTGGAGCGCCCCATACCCTGGCTGGCCCCGGTGACCACTGCTACTGACTTCGACATGTCACTTCTCTTTTCCTTCACTGAACTCGAGTCGTCCGCCCGGTCGGGACCGCCGATGAACCCTTCAGTCAACGGGCTCTTCCGTGTCGGCGGCCGGGTGGGGAGATGTGACCCTGCAGTGCGCGATCCGCACACCGACCGCTCGCTGCCTAGCTGGTGAGGAAGCCACGAATCGCCGTCGCGATCTCCTCGACATGGGTTTCCAGGGCGAAGTGGCCGGTGTCGACGAATCGCACGTCGGCTTCGGGGATGTCACGCTTGAAGGCTTCGGCCCCGGCGGGCAGGAAGAACGGATCGTTCCTGCCCCACACCGCGAGCAGTCGCGGCCTCCTGGTCCGGAAGTACTCCTGGAATGTGGGGTACAAAGCGACGTTGCTCGCGTAGTCGAGGAAGAGATCGAGCTGGATCTCGTCCGCGCCAGCGCGCGCGAGGTAGTGGTTGTCCAGCCCGTAGCCGTCCGGGCTGACCCGCGTTTCGTCGGGCACGCCGTGCTGGTACTGCCAGACCGTCGTCTCCGGCTGTACGAGCGTCCGGATCGCTTCCCGGTTGGCTGCCGACGGGGCCTTCCAGTACGCCTGCACCGGATTCCAGTTCTCGCTCAGGCCTTCCTCGTACGCGTTGCCGTTCTGCGACACGATCGCGCTGATCCGCTCGGGATGGCGGGCGGCGATCCGGAATCCGACCGGCGCGCCGTAGTCGAACACATACAGTGCGAAGCGATCCAGGCTCAATACCTCCGTCAGACGGTCGATCACATCCGTGATGTGTTCGAAGGTGTAGTCGAAGTCGTCTCGTGGGGGCATGTCCGACATGCCGAAGCCGGGCAGGTCAGGGGCGACGATGTGGAACCTGTCGGCAAGCAGGGGTATCAGCTCGCGGAACATGTGGCTCGAGGAGGGGAAACCGTGCAGCAGGATCAGTGTGGGTGCATCCGGTTCCCCGGCTTCCCGGTAGAACACCTTCAGGCCGTCCACGTCAGCCGTGCGGTATGCAATGTCAACCATGACGTTCCCCCTTTTTCTGGGCAGCCACCGGAGCGTGGCCTCAAGAACTGTTGAAATCGACTCCATTGGTAACTGTTCAAGCGGAACTCGAAGGGTTACCCGTCTTGCGTTTTCGGATGACCGCCGCAGCTTCGCCGGATCCGTCACCTCTCCGACCCGACCTCGCGCACGGCTTCCATCACGATGTCGACGACCGCTCCCGGCGCCGTGAGCATGGGAAGGTGATCGACGGGGGCCGTGCGCACCCGGGCCTTCATCCGCCGGGCCATGAACCGCTGGGTGTCCGGAGGGATCATGCGATCCTCCTCGGCCACCAGGAACCAGCTCGGCCGGTCCTTCCAGGCCGGACGCCCCACCGGGACTTTGATGGCTGCAGCTGCGAGGGGCCGCTGCGTAGCGGCCAGCTGCGCCTGCTCCTGCCCCGAGGCGTTCTGGGCGAATGCGTCGGCGAAGGCGTCTTCGGGCAGCCAGATCAGTTCGTGGTGATCGGGGACGATCGTGGGTGCCCGGGGGTGCGGCTCCGCTCGGTAGAAGACGTCGGCCACTGTCTCGCCCTGTTCCGGTGCGAGTGCGGCGATGTACACCAGTGCGGCGACCTTGTCGTCGTCCGTCGAGGCGATGACCGCGCCGGCGTAGGCGTGGCCGACCAGCACCACCGGACCGTCGACCAGTTCCAGCGTCCTGTCGAGCGCCGTGATGTCGTCGGCCAGTGAGGTGAGCGGCAGCGGCGCGGCAATCGCCTTCACCGCTTCGGATCCGAGCCCGGCGATCACCTTGTTCCAGCTTGACCCGTCGGCCCACGCCCCGTGGACCAGCACCACTCCGACGTTGTTCTCGGACATTGACTGTCCCTTCCGGGACGGCCTGCTCGGCGAGTTGGCGTACTCTAATGAATAACCGCCCTGATCTCATTTTCGAGGTTACGAGCGTCGCAGTAACTTGTCAAAGCGGCCCAGGGGGGTTACTTTCGCGTTCCAGCGCTGACGCCACGCACTCACGCACGGGAAGGTGCAGCCAGCATGGCCCAACACACTCCGGCTCTGTTCCTGGCCGATTCGCCCGGTCTGGACTTCCTCAACTCGGTCGCGACACCTGGCGACACACAGATCGACTGGATCGAGGACGGCGCCGGCCTGCTGGCTTGGCTGGGGCAGGCGGAGCTGGTTTCGCCCAACACACTCGCATCACTGCGGGAGCAGGCCATGCCCGGCGAGCTCGACACAGTCGCCGCCCAGGCGCGGAGCCTGCGCGAGGAGTTCCGAACATTCGTCCGCGAACACAAGGGCAGGCGCCTGGAGGCGGAGACCCTGGCAGAACTGGCGGCCCTGAACCGACTGCTCGCAGGAGACGAGGGATTCTTCCAACTCGACTTCGTGAAACAGCAGAACGCACCAGGTCTCCAACTGCGCAGGACACGCCGTTGGCGCTCACCGGACTCACTGCTGCTGCCCATCGGCGAAGCGCTGGCGAGACTCCTCAGCGAGGAGGACTTCTCCGACGTCAAGGTTTGCGAAGGCCCCACATGCACGCTCATGTTCGTCGACCACACCCGCGGGCGCGTCCGCAGGTGGTGCAGCATGGCGATCTGCGGCAACCGCGCGAAGCAGACCGCACACCGCAACCGGGTCAGGAAGATCCGGGACACCGCGGGCGCGTAACTTTCCTCGTTGAACCCGAATGCCGACGCCGTCGCGGCGAGATCGCGCGAACCGAGCGGCACCGCGATGGCGGCGAGCGGCCACCCGCGTCGTGCAGTGCGAAGGTGTCAAGAGCGTCACCTTCGGCTCCGTTGCCGCGGAGACCGGCCTGACCAAGGCGCACTCCTCTACCACTTCGCCTCCCGCGACGACCTCGTCCAGGCCATCCACCAGCACCTCGCCGACGAGCCGCTGCGACGAGCTGGTCCCAGGTGTTGTAGTGGGCTGCCATGGCGATCAGGAGCTGGGCCGTGGCGTAGGCGTCGAACATGGCTCGGTGCCGCTGTGCGGGGCCGCTCGCAGGTCTGGTTGGACGTGCTCGATCAGGGCGTCGAGCGAGCATTTCGGCAGGCCCGGGTAGGTGGCCCTGGCCAGCCGGAGCGTTTCGAGCACTCCGGCCGGCATCCACTGAGGCAGGTGCGCGGACAGGACGCGGTAGTCCACGTGCGCGTTGTGGGCGGCGATCCATGCCGCGGGTCCACGTCGAAGCCGACGTCACGGTGCCCCACCTCTGCGGTGTGGACGGCCAGCGGCAGTCCCCTATAGCCCTGACCAGCGACGACAACATGCATGGCAGCTCCTGCTCGATCGCAGTGCTTGAATGGACCGTCGTTCCTGGCTGAGCAAGGAGAAGCGCTGTGCCCCTGGTGTCTGTCGTGATGCCCGTGTACAACTCGGCAGCCACTCTCGGCCCGGCAATCCGGTCGGTGCTCACGCAGACCCACAGCGACCTGGAGCTGCTGATCACCGACGACAAGTCGTCCGATGGCTCCATGGACCTGCTCATGGAGTTCGCCCGGCAGGACAAGCGCGTCCTGCCGGAATCGGCACCCGAACGGGGCGGTGCCGGCCGGGCACGCAACCTCGCTGTCGAGCGGGCCCGGGGGGACTACGTCGCCTTCCTCGACAGTGACGACATGTGGCTGCCGGAGAAGGCCGAGCGGCAAATCGAATTCGCGGCGGCGGGTAGTGCACCTCTCACGTTCACCTCGTACTTCAAGATGGACGCCGACTACGACGGCGAGAGCACCGACTTCATCCCGAACGGGCGCGTGGTCCGCGCGCGGGAACACGTGGACTACCGCGCGATGCTGGTCCAGGACCACATCGGTGCTCTGACCGCCATGTACGACCGCAACGTCCTGGGCACGAGGCTGATGCCGGAGATGCGGAAGCGACAGGACTACGCGCTGTGGCTGTCGATCATGCGCGACGGCGCTGACGCCCGGGGCCTTCCCGAGCCGCTTGCGGTGTACAGGGCCCACCAGGCGGGGTCACTGTCCTCCAACAAGCTGTCGCTCGTCCCGTACAACTGGGAGCTGTACCGCGAGCACGAGGGACTGTCGGTCCCGCGGGCGACGCGGGCGCTGACCGGCGCTGTGTGGCAGTCGCTGCGCAACTCGCGGATCTAGGACCCTCCGCGAGACCCGGCCAGACACCCGCCCGCACGACCTACGAGGCGGCCTGACCCGCGGCGCCCGCACTGCGCAGGAACAGTTGGAGCAGCAGGCGGCGGTTCTCGGGCGTGACACCGTGCCGGCCGTCGCCGAGCGGCTCGCGGCCGTGGACCCAGCGGTGCTGGTTCACGATCAGGAAGTCGCCGCGCCGGAGCGTGCAGGAGACCTGGCCGGCGACCATCCGGTCCGCGAGTTCCTTGGCCGCCAGGGCGTGCCCCTCGTCGAGTCCGGGTTCGGCGAGCATCTTGGCGGTGAACCGGACGAATCCGAGGTCTTCGGGTTCGCCGTCCAGGACGGGGAACGGCGTGTACTCCTCGCCGACGTCAGACAGCTCGAAGAACGATCCGTAGCGGTATGCCACGTCGGCCAGGAGGGCGCGACTTGATGACGTCAAGCGCGATACGGCCTCGCGAGCATCGGAAAGTATGCTCGCGCCGGCACCGAGCGGATCGGGGCGGACGCACAGAAGCGTGGTGTAGTCCGGCGGCTGGGTCGCGTTGACCAAGTCCATGTGAAATGCGTTGTACCCCGTACCGGTGGACAGGCCGGGGTTGGCGTTGAGGTTGGTCCCGAGCTCCTTCCACAGCGGCCATCGCTGGAAAGGCTGGAAGGGGTTCGCTACTTCGGCAAGAATCGCCGTTGCCAAGCGGAGGAACTGGTCCCCGACTCCCAGTGCCTGGGCGATGTTCCCCATGCGCACCACGGCGTATCCCCCCGGCGCCCCGTTCAGCGCGGCGAGGAGACGGCCCCTGATTTCATCGAACAGCGGAGCCGAGTCCAGTTTGGTCGGGTACCTCTCGATCGTGGAACCCGCCAGGAAGGCGCCCTCCACGCTCCAGGCAGGAAGCGTGCTTCCAATCTCGATCAGATCGCCTTCCAGCTCTTCCGGCAGGTCGATGAAGCGGTCCGAGTCAGCGTTCACGATCTCGGGCATGTGCTGTGCCCGAGGACGTGGCAGGCCGGGGGCAGCCGGTCTCATCCGTTCCCCCGGCCTGTCACGCGGGACCTACGCGTCCCTGCGCCTCAGGGACCACCACCCCGCCAGAACCGCCGCGCCCGCCCACAGTGCCGTTACCCCAAGGCCTGCCCACGGCGTCAGGTCGCTCGGCGGGTTCACATACAGGACCTGCTGTCCGGCGCGGTCGGGGAGGTAGTCGGCGATGGAACCCGAGGTCTCGCCCAGGATCATGGAGACGATGAGGATGAACGGGATCAGGATGCTGAGCACGGCGAGGCCGCTGCGCAGCACCGCCGTCAGGCCGGCTGCGAAGAGCGCCATCAGCGCGAGGTAGACGGCCCCGCCCAGACAGGCGCGCAGCGCGTCCCCGTCGCCCAGGCTCAGCGCCGCGTCGCCCAGGAAGGCGCTGCCGCCCAGGAACGACACGAACGTCGTCACCAGGCCCATCGCCAGCGCGAGGCCCGCCACGTTCGCGAGCTTCGCCGCGTAGAACAGGCCCCGGTTCGGCACCGCAGTCAGCGACGCGCGGATGGCTCCCCCCTGGTACTCGGACGACATGGCCATCGTGCCGAAGGAGATCACCGCGATCTGGCCCAGGTTGAGGCCGAGGAAGACGGAGAAGAGCGCGTCGAAGTCGGCGCTGTCCGCTTCGGAGTCGCCGGTCGCCGCGTTGGCCGCGACGGCGAAGCCGGCCGTCAGCAGGAAGACGGCCAGCAACGACCACGCGGTTCCGCGCAGGGTCCTGATCTTGATCCACTCGGAGCGGAGTACGGCTGCGGTGGACATGGTCAGGCCTCCTGCGGGGCTCGTGCGGAGAATTCGGTGGAGGCAGCGGTGAGGTCGAGGTAGGCCTGCTCCAACGTGGCCTCTTCGGCGGCGAGTTCGAGAATGACGATGCCCTCCTGGGCGGCCAGCGGGCCGATGGCGTCGATCTCGACGTCGTCGATCAGCATGCGCCCGTCGTCCGACTCGACGGGGGTGTGGCCGTGCCGCAGCAGCGCCTCGCGCAGCCGTGCGGGCTCCGTCGTACGGACGCGGACACGCGGCTTGACGCGGGCCGCGATGAAGTCCTTCGTCGGCGTGTCCGCCAGCAGCCTGCCCTTGCCCAGGACGATCAGGTGGTCGGCGAAGGAGGCCGTCTCGCCCATCAGATGGCTGGAGACCAGCACGGTGCGGTTCTCCCGCGCGAGGCGGCGCATCAGCTCGCGGATCCAGATGATGCCCTCGGGGTCGAGGCCGTTCGACGGCTCGTCGAGCAGCAGCACCTGAGGGTCGCCGAGCAGGGCCGCGGCGATGCCGAGGCGCTGGCGCATGCCGAGGGAGAACGTCTTCACCCGGCGGGACGCCACGCTCGCGATGCCCGTCAGTTCGAGGACCTCGTCCACCCGCCGGTCGGGAATGCGATTGCTCGCGGCGAGAGCGAGAAGGTGGCTGCGGGCGGTGCGGGAACCGTGCGGCGCCTGGGCGTCGAGGAGGGCGCCCACATGCCGCAGCGGCTCGTCGAGCTGCGTGAACGGGCGGCCGCCGATCGTCGCCGTGCCGGAGCTCGGGCGGTCGAGGCCGAGCATGAGGCGCATGGTGGTGGACTTGCCCGCGCCGTTGGGGCCGAGGAACCCGGTGACCTGGCCGGGCCGGACGGAGAAGGTGAGGCGGTCGACCGCGCGCACCTGTCCGTAGACCTTGGTCAGGTCCTTCACTTCGATGGCTGTCATGATGACGACGGTGCCGTTCACAGGGGGGTGTCCGCTTCCCCCGGCGGAGGGAACGTCCTCCCCCACACGGGGGAGGCGACTGCCCCACCCCGCTGGGATCATGGTCCTCATGAAGCGTCTCCATCGGCTGCTGCGGCCCGTGTCGCGTGCGGTCACGTACACCCGGTGGCTGCACCTGTTCATTGGCGCGGTGGCCGCCGTGGTGGTGGTCGGGGTGGCCTTCCCGGGCCTTGAGGACCCCAGCGGGGGCATGTGGCTGCTGCTGTTCTTCGTGCCGCTCCCGCTGCTCGCGCTCGCCGCGGTCGTCCCCGGCACCCGGGTCGCCGAGACGATGCAGGCGCGGCTGCTGCTCTACCCCGGGCCGCAGTCACCGCAGGAGCATCCGGCGCCGGAGATCGCCGGTTCGCCCTCGGCCACGTGGGGCGACCGGTGGCGGGTCTTCGTGTGGCTGACCTTGCGGCTGTGGCTCGGCTTCGGGGTCACCGTGGTCACGCTCAACGGCGTCGTACTGACGCTGGGTCTGCTGATGCCGTCCCTGTGGCCGCCGTTCGGGCCCGCACCCATGCTGCTGCCCGGGAGATGGGGGTGGTGGTACCCGCTGCTGGCGCCGGTGTCCGGCGCCGCGCTGGTCGCCGTCGTATGGGGGGCCGGCGCGCTGATGGCCGACCTCGCACCCCGGCTGCTCGGCCCGTCCCCGGCGGAGCGGCTCGCGGAAATGGAGGAGCGGACCGAGCGGTTGCTGGAGCGCACGCGGCTCGCCCGCGAGCTGCACGACACCATCGGGCACGCGCTCACCATCGCCGTGGTGCAGGCGGGCGCGGCGCGCGCGGCGGGGACGCCGGAGTTCACCGACCGGGCACTGGCCGCCATCGAGGACACCGGGCGCGAGGCGCTGTCCGAACTGGACCGGGTGCTCAGGCTGTTGCGCGAGGACGCCCACCCGACGGCGCAGCGGCCCACGCTCGCGCACGCCGGACGGCTGGTCGAGTCGGCGCGCGGGGCCGGGGCCGACGTGACCACCCGGATCGGCGGGGACCTCAACGCCGTGCCCGGGCCGGCCTCGCGCGAGGGTTACCGGATGCTGCAGGAGTGCCTCACCAACGTGCTGCGGCACGCGGGCTCGGTGCCGGTGACCGTGCGGATCGAAGTCCTCGACAGCCGACTGGAGTTGGAGGTGCGCAACAAGCAGCCGGCTGAGTCCGGCGGGTCCAGCGGCGGCGGCTCCGGGCTGCGCGGGCTGCGCGAGCGGGCCGTCCTGCTCGGCGGTGCGGCCGCGTACGGGCCGTACGACGGGGTGTGGCGGGTTCACGTCACCCTGCCGCTACAGTGACGGGCATGCCAATCACCGTCCTGCTCGTCGACGACGACGCGCTCGTACGCGCTGGGCTGCGCGCCATCCTAGAGGCGCAGCCCGACATCGAGGTCGTCGGCGAGGCGGCGGACGGCGCGGCCGTCATTCCCCTGGTGAGGAAGCTGAGGCCGGACGTCGTAGCCATGGACGTACGCATGCCGCTGATGGACGGCATCGAGGCGACCCGGGCCGTGCTGCGGACGGTCACCGATCCGCCGAGGATCCTCGTCATCACCACGTTCGAGGAGGACGAGTACGTCTACGGGGCGCTGCGCGCCGGCGCCGACGGGTTTCTGCTGAAGCGCGCCCGGCCCACCGAGATCGTGCACGCAGTGCGGATCGTCGCCGAGGGCGAGTCGTTGCTCTTCCCGCCCGCGCTGCGATCCCTTGCCGCCGCGCACGGCAACGAGTCGGCGCGGCGGGCACTGGAGAAGGCCGCGCTCACCGAACGCGAGGGCCAGGTGCTGCGGTTCGTCGCGCGCGGCCTGGCGAACGCGGAGATCGCCGCCGAGCTGCACCTGGGCACCGAGACGGTGAAGACGCACGTGAGCGCGGTGCTGGCGAAGCTCGGCGCGCGCGACCGCGTCCAGGCCGTGATCACGGCGTACGAGTCGGGCTTCATCACCGCGGGGGCGGACGGGTAGCGGCACCCGGCCGCGCCGGGGTCCAGGGGCGGGGAGGGGCACTTGACCGTGTAGTCCGGCGACAGAACTGCGCCCGCCCGCGGGGCTAGCCTCCGTGTCCATCGAGCCCACGACGCGATACGTGAGGAAGCAGATGAGCGGTGTGCGGGAGCTCCCGGAGGACTGCACCACGGTGGATCTGGCCGACCCCTGGTTCTTCCGGCTCCACGACCAGTACGAGCTGTGGCGCAGGCTCCGGGCCAAGAACCCGGTGTTCTGGACGGAGCCCGGAGAGGGCCGGCCGGGTTTCTGGTCGGTTACGCGCTTCGAGGACGTGCAGCGCGTCTACCGCGACAACCGGCGGTTCACCTCCGAGCGCGGCAACGTGCTCACCACGCTGCTCGCGGGCGGCGACTCGGCGGCGGGAAAGATGCTCGCGGTCAGCGACGGCGAGCGCCACCGGGAGCTGCGCAACATCATGCTGAAGGCGTTCTCGCCCCGGTTCCTGCGGTCCGTGGAGCGCCGGGTGCGGGACATGGCCGACCGGCTGATCTGTGAAGTGGTGGAGCGGGGCGGCGACTTCGCGGCGGACGTGGCGGAGAAGATCCCGATGGGGACGATCTGTCATCTGCTGGGAGTTCCGGAGAGCGATCAGGCGTACCTGCTGACCCTCACCAAGTCCGCGCTGAGCTCGGAGCACGAGGACACCACCGAAGAGGCCGCCGTACGCGCGCGCAACGAGATCCTCCTCTACTTCCTGGACCTCCTGGACGGCATCAGGAAGACGCCCCGCGAGGGCGCGATCGCCGCCCTCGCGGACGGAGCGGTCGGGGGCCGGCCCCTCACGGAGGAGGAGATCGTCTTCAACTGCTACAGCCTCGTCATCGGCGGGGACGAGACCAGCCGGCTCTCCATGATCGGCGCGGTCCACGCACTGGCGGAGCACCCGGAGCAGTGGAAGCTGCTGCGCGCGGGGGAGACGGGGACGGACACCGCCGTGGACGAGGTGCTGCGGTGGACCACCCCGGCCATGCACTTCGGGCGGACCACACTGGAGGAAGTGACGATCGGCTCCCGCACGATCGGGCCCGACTCCGTCGTCGTGCTCTGGAACACCTCGGCCAACCGGGATGAGGAGGTGTTCGAGGAGCCCGAACGGTTCCTGCTGTCACGTGCGGCGAACCGCCATCTCACCTTCGGCTACGGACCGCACTTCTGCATCGGGGCCCACCTGGGGCGCGCGGAGGTCGGTGCCGTACTGGACGCCCTGCGCGCCCACGCCTCGGCGCTGGAGCTCACCGGCGAACCACGTCGGGTGCACTCGAACTTCCTCAACGGCTTCAGCAGCCTTCCGGTTGCCTTTACCCCGAACTGAGGAGGGGGCCGGGGCCCCGCTCTCGTCAGGCGCACCGCTCGCGGGCGTGCAGCCTGGTGAGCACCGGGAACGCGTAGCGGCCCGCGGAGTCCGGCCCCTCGAGGAGCTGGTGGTCGACGAGTGTCTCGGCCGCGTCCTCGGCGGCGACCAGGCTGCAGCCGAGCGAGGCGGCGGCGGCCCGCAGGGTGAAGGAGCCCCCGCAGGCCCTCGCCAGCGCCAGCAGGGCCCGCCGGGAGGCGCTCGCCAGGGAGACGAAGTGCGTGTCGAGGCGGGCCCGGACGTCGAGCTCGCCGTGGGACAGTTCCGACAGCCGGCCCTGTTCGTCGGTGAGCCGCTGGACCATGCGCAACAGGGACCAGTGGGGGCGGGTGACCAGACGCTGGCCCACGATCCGGATGGCGAGCGGGAGATGCCCGCACAACTCGGCGATCTCCTCGGCCGTCTGACGCTCGGCGAGCACGCGCTCCTCGCCCACGATCCGGGTCAGCAGCCTGACCGACTGCTCGGCGGTGAAGAGGGAGAGCGGCAAGTGCCGGGCTCCGGGGATGGAGGACAGCGGCGCCCGGCTGGTGAACAGCAGGGCGCTGGTGAACCCGCCGGGCAGCAGCGGCTGCAGTTGCTCGTCCCGTACGACGTTGTCGACGACGACGAGGACACGGCGCTCGGCGAGCAGGCTGCGGTACGCGGAGATCCGCTCCTTGAGCCCGCGCGGGACCTCGGCCTCGGCCATGCCCAGCGCCCGGAGGAAGCGATGCAGCGTGGTGTACGTGACGTGGTTGTCGGCCAGGGCTTCGCTGCGCAGGTCGGCGTAGAGCACCCCGTCCGCGTACCGGAGCCTGCACGAGTTCGCCACGCGGACCGCGAGGACGGACTTGCCGACCCCCGGCGGTCCGTAGATGGAGGCGACCGGCGAGGGGCCGAACAGGCCGCCGGGCGAACCGCTCTGGGTGAGGTGCTGCAGCAGCTGATGGTGCTCGCTGCGGCCCACCAGGTCGGGGGTGTCCGGCGGCAGCCCGTACGGACGCTCGGCCTCCGCCCGGGGCTGGGTGGCCCGCACGGCCTTCTCGTCAGTGGTGCGGCTGACGCCACGCAGCACGGACAGCTGCGCGGCGCGCAGTTCGGGTCCGGGGTCGATGCCGAAGTCGATCCGCAGGGTGCGGTCCAACTTGCTGAACAGGCCGAGGGCTTCGACCTGTTGGCCGGCTCCGGCCAGCGCGACCATCAGCTGGGCGTGCAGGCCCTCGTGCAGCGGATGGTGCCGCACGAGGGGCTGCAGCTGGTCGATGGCCTTCTCGTAGTGGCCGTAGGCGACGGCGAGTTCCGCGAGGCGCAGCGCCGCGGTGATCTGCCGCTGGTTGGCGTCCAGGGCGAGCGGGTGCTGCTGCAGCCGCGGCGAGGAGCCGTGCAGCACCGGACCCGACCACAGGCGCAGCAGGTCCGTCAGGATCCGCACCTCAAGGCTGAGATCCCCGCTGACCCGGGCGTGTTCGGCCTCCTCGGCCAACTCGCGGAAGCGCAGCAGGTCCAGCTGGTCTGCGCCGATCCGTAGCTCGTAGCCCGCGTTGCGGCGCACGATCTCCGACGCGTCGGAGCTCGGGTCGCTGTGCTTCGCCAGCAGCGCGCGCAGCCGCGAGACATACGTGTGGACCAGCTGGTTGAAGGAGTTCGGAGGGGCCTCGCCCCACAGCACGTCGACGATCTCCGCCTGGGAGACGCTCTCGTTCGCGTGCAGGGCCATCAGGCCGAGCAGGCTCTGCTGCATGGGGGTGCCTGCGTTGAGCACGCTCCGGCCGCGTACCGCGCTGAGCGGACCGAGGACCCGGAGCATCAGCCGGTCGTCCTCGCCGTACGCGGCCTCGTCCAGCTGGGACTTGGCGGCCGCATGGTCGAGCAGGCGGGGTTCCTTCAGCACTTCGGCCAGACGCTGTATGGAGTGCCGCCGCGGCATGCGGACACGGCCGTTCTCGATCTCCCGAAGTGTCCGGAGGCTGATTCCGGACCGCTCGGCCACCACCCGCTGACTCAGCCGGGCTCTCTCTCGCGCGTCTCTCACCAACTCCCCTACATCGTCGGTCTGTTCGTCTAATGCGCCTTGGACCGCCATCAATTCCCCGTTCGTTGACGAGCAGCCATTCCTGGCACCCATTCCGGCTAGGTATTTCACACGTCTGTACGACTCTGCGGAAGAGGCAGATCGTGCATCCAGTGTCTATCCAGTGAGACGCGTGAGCGCCATGGAAATATTTCTGCGCGTCGGACGAAGATCCGCTTTGAAATTGATTGTGCTGGATGATCCCTTGTAAGCGAAGCGTTAGGGTGGGCGTGCCCGGGTGGGAGTGACTCAGCCATGCTGATTCGCGAAAGCAGTGCGCGACTGACCTTGATCGAGCTGGGCGACCTCGCGCGAAATGATCTACCCTCATGGCTTGAGAAGCATGAGGAGTCCCTGCGTGAGATAGTCGAGTGGGCGTCCAGCTACCTCTCCCGACCTCACCCCGAAGTTGGGCGAAAGGGGCATGTCTGCCCGTTCGTCAAGACGTCGATGAACAGAGGGCTGTTCTATCTGGCGGTGGAATCAGGGGTTCCGAAAAGCTCCGCGGAGACTGCGGAGGCGCTTCGCGGATACCGTGACTGGTTTGTCGAACTCGCCCGTCAGAGCGGGGGTGCCGCGCAGTACGCGACGGTTCTCGTGCTCTTTCCCGATCTGCCGCGGGACAGGGTGGTCGAAATTATTGAGAACACCCAGGTGTTACTGAAAGCGGACTATGTCTCGCACGGGCTGATGATAGGTGAGTTCCATGACGGTCCGCCGGCCAAGGGTGGCTTATGGAATCCGGAATTCCGCCCGCTGAAGAGCCCTGTGCCGTTGCTGGCGATACGTCACATGGTGCCCACAGATCTGCCGTTTCTGAAGGACGACCCGGAGCAGCTGGCAGAGTATCTCCGCCGCTACGGCAAGGAGACACCGCCGGCCATGGCCGCGCGGCCTCCCGCGCGGGAGCGGGGCGAGGACCACTGAGCATTTCCGATCTTCACTCGCCCGAGGGCAGATCGGAAATGCTCACTGAAGAAACCGTCGGCCCCTGAAGAGGGGCCGACGGTGCGGTGGACCGAACGACCGGGGCTCGTCAGTCGCAGAGCTCCTTGAGCCGTGACAGCAGCCCGGCCTCCGTCTGGCCGTCCTGGGGCACGGGGACGACCTGGAGTTCGGTCACCCCGGCCGCGCGATATGCCGCGACCCGCTCCTTCACATAGCCCTCGGGCCCGCACAGCGTGGTGGCCTCTAGGAGTTCCGCCGGAACGGCTGCCGCTGCACCCGAGCGGTCACCTGCCCTAAACAGCCGCGCCACGGCCTCCGCCTGGGCCCGGTAGCCGTACCTGCAGACCAGGTCGTAGTAGTAGTTGTGCCCCGCGGCGCCCATCCCGCCGATGAACAGGGCCAGTTGGCCGCGGGCCAGCTCCCTGGCCCGGGCAGCGTCCGGGCCGATGGCGAGCAGCCCGCCCGCCGAGATCCGCAGCGGGCCGAGCCCCGGGTCCCGCCGCGCCGCCCCGGCCCGCAGGTCGTCGCCCCAGACCTCGTCGCACCGTTCGGGGTCGAAGAACATGGGCAGCCAGCCGTCGGCGACCTCGGCGGTCATCCGGACGTTGCGCGGGCCCAGCGACGCCACCCAGACGGGGACGGCCGGCCGCACCGGCGGGGTCAGCAGCTTCATGGCGGTGCCGAGCCCCGTGCCGCCGCCCTCGCCCGGCGGCAGCGGCAGACGGTGCACCCGGCCCTCGTACGTCACCGGTTCCTCGCGCCGCCAGAAGGCGCGCAGCACCGCGATGGTCTCCCGGGTCCGTGCCACCGGCTCGCGGTACGGGACGCCGTGCAGCCCCTCGACCACGCGGGGGCCGGAGGTGCCAAGTCCCAGGTGACAGCGGCCGCCTGAGAGTGCGTCGATTCCGGCGGCCGTCATCGCGAGCAGCGCGGGCGTGCGGGTGTAGACGGACATGATGCCCGAGCCGATCTCCACCCGTCGGGTGCGAGCGGCGATGAACCCCATGAAGCTCGGGGCGTCGTGGCCGTAGGCTTCGGGCACCCAGATCAGGTCGAGACCGGCGCGTTCGAGCTCCGCCACCTGCTCGGCGGCGGCCACGATGTCGCCGTCGTACCGTAACTGCATGGAAATCCGCATGGTGCGCTCCGGGTTCAGGGGGTTCAGGCGGTGGGGGTGCCGCTGTCGAGACGTTCCAGGCGGCCGCTGACGGCGAGTTCGGCTACGCGGAACCGCTGGACCTTCCCGGAGGCGGTGAGGGGGAGGTCTGCCGCCAGGAACCAGTGGACCGGGATCTTGTACGGCGTGAGCCGTCCCTCGCACTGGGCCAGCAGGGCCTCCAGGCAGAGCGCCGCACCCGGCGCGGGCTGGACCACGGCCGCGACCTCCTCGCCCCACACGTCGTCGGGAACCCCCACGACCACGGCCTCCCGCACCCCCGGGACCTCCGCGAGGACCTCCTCGATGGCGGCGGGCGCGATGTTCTCGCCGCCCCGGATGATGAGGTCGTTCAGCCGCCCGCCGATCCGCAGGGCCCCGGTGGCGTCCATCGAGCCGAGGTCGCCGGTGTGCAGCCAGCCCTCCGCGTCCACCTTGCCCGCGGTGGCGGCGGGGTCTCCGTAGTAGCCGATCATCTGCTGGTAGCCGCGGGCGCAGATCTCGCCCTGGACGCCGAGCGGCTGCACGGCGCCCGACTCGGAGTGGACGATCTTGCACTCGGCGTGCGGGAGGGGGCGTCCGACGGTGCTGGTCTTGTCCTCGACGGTGTCGTCGGGCCGGGTGAGGGTGAGGACGGAGGCGAGCTCGGTCTGGCCGTAGAGGTTGAACACGGTGGTCGAGAAGAGCCGTTCGGTCTCCGCGATGAGCTGCGGGCGGACCGGGGCGGCACCGGTCAGGACGGACGAAAGCACCGGGCGGTCCGGGACGTCGCGGGCAGCCTCGTTGAGCGTGCTCAGCACCGTGGGAACACTGGTCAGCACCGCGCCGGGCGCCTCGCTCAGCGTGCTGAGCAGCACCTTGGGGTCGAAGCGTTCGAGCAGCACGAACGTGCCGCCGCTCCAGAGCGGGCCCAGACATGAGATGACGCAGCCGGCCGTGTGGAACATGGGGAGCGGACTGACGACCGTGGCGCCCGGACGCACCCCGAGGGCCTCGAAAGTCAGCTTGGGGACGTTCACCACGGCCTGGTGGGACAGGAGAACGGCCTTCGGGGCGCCCGTCGTCCCCGAGGTGAACTGGATCTGGGCCGGGGCGGTCGAGGCCGGCTCGTGCTCCGCGGGCAGCGGCCTGCTGCCCTTGAGCTCGTCCCAGTCGGAGAGGGAGACGACATGGCGCAGTCGCGGCAGCCCGGCGGCGACCGATGACACCACGGCCGCCATGTCGTACGCGCGGCTGCGGTCGGCGTGGACCAGCATCTCCGCCTCGGAGAGACCGAGGGCGTACGTCAGGTCGGCGGCACGGAACGCCGGGTTCAGGGTCACCAGCGTCACCCCGGCGAGCGCCGCCGCATACTCGAATACGGGCCACTCGGGGACGTTGGGCGCCCAGATGGCGACCCGGCTGCCGCGCGGGATCCGGGCGAGGATGCCGGACGCGACGCTCTCCGCCTCGGCGAGCAGCTCGGCGTACGTCCACTGCCGGGGCGTGCCGCCGCCGTCCGGGACGCAGCGCAGGGCGACGGCCTCCGGGCGGCGGGCCACGGTCTCCCGGAGCAGCGCGCCGATGGTCCGGTCGGCGAGCGGGCTGCGCCCGTCCGCGCGCAGGACCGAGCCCGGGCGCGTTCTCGGGCTTCCGTTCACTGCCCTTACGGTTCGGCCGGTCACTGTGGCTCCTCACGTCGTCGGTCTGTGGCGTCGATCTCCGCCAGAACCTCGGCGGTGTGTTCCCCGTGTGCGGGAGCCGCGCCCCGCAGGGATTCCAGCCCTGCCCCGAAGAGCACGGGGAAGCGGACCTGGGTCTGCGGGTCGCCGCCGGGCGGGCCCGGAACGGTGCCGACGAGGCCGCGGGCCGCCACATGCCCGTCGGCGAGGAACTCGTCCGCCGACTCGTAGACCGGGGCCCAGGGCACGTCAAGGTCGGACAGGGCGGCGGACCACCACGTGAGGTCATGCCGCGCGAACACGTCCGCGAGCGTTGCCCGTACCTTCTCCTTGGCCCGGGTGCGGTCGGCCCGCCGGTCGTACGCGTCATCGGCGAGCGCGGGGAACTCCGCAGCGAAGCGGCGCCGGAAGGCGATCCAGAACTTGTCCTCGAAGGTGGCGAGGGTGAGTCGCCGCCCGCACGCCAGGACGAACACGTCGTTGTCTCCGGTGACCAGCGGATTCCCGCCCGGCCCCGCCCGGCCGTGCCGCGACAGGGCGAGCGGGGCCGCCCAGGCGGCCGCGGCCTCGTGCAGGGAGACGTCGAGGTGCTGGCCCTCGCCCGTGACCCGTGCCGCGAACACCGCCACGGTCGTGGACAGCGCCGCGTACATGGCGCCGGCCGTGTCGGCGACCCGGACGCCGACCCGGTCCACCGGGCCCGCCTCTCGGTGCGGCACCGCGAAGAAGCCGGACAGGGCGAGGAAGTTGAGGTCGTGGCCGGGCCGTGTCGCGTACGGCCCGGTCTGGCCGAAGCCGCTGATCGAGCAGAGCACGACCCGGCGGTTGGCGGCGCGCAGCCGCGCGTAGCCCAGCCCCATCTTCTCCAGCACACCCGGCCGGTGGCTCTCCACGACGGCGTCGCTGCGCTCGACCAGGCGCAGCAGCGTGTCGCGGCCCTCGGGCTCCCGGAGGTCGAGGACCACCGACCGCTTGTTGCGGTTGAGCGCGGCGAACGTGTCGGGGTCGACGAGCCTGCCGTAGTCGCCCCCGTCGGGGCTCTCGATCTTGATCACGTCGGCGCCGAGGTCGGCCAGCAGCAGTGTGGCGAAACCGCCGGGCAGCAGGCGGGACAGATCCAGCACCCGCAGCCCGGTCAGGCCGGGCCACCCCGCCGTCCCCGCGGTCCCGGCCGCCCCTGACGTCGCGTCCATGGCTGTTTCTCCCCTGTCGGTGTCAGTGCGGCAGTCGCGTGCCGAGGCCCAGTTCGGCCGCCCTGGTGTGCACCGCGGCGGCCACCGCGATGTCGTGCACGCCCATGCCGAACGGATTGATCACCACGCGGTCCCGGTCGCCCACCTGCCGCCGGTAGGCGCCCGCGAGCAGGTCGGGGAGGGCGGCGTCGACGGACCGGCCGCCCTCGGGGGCGGGGGCGCCGGGACCGGTGACCCGGCCCGCGCCGGCGAGCACGCCCAGCAGGCGGTGGTCGTCCTCGGCGACCAGCTGCCAGTCATCGACGAACAGGTGGTCGCAGCCGAGCAGCAGGCTCTCGGCCGCGTCGTCGAGGGAGACGTTGACGAAGGTGCCGCCCTCGGGCACCCAGTCGTTTTCGACGTACGGCTCGGTCGTGGTGGTCACCGCGAACGTCAACTCGGCGCGTGAGACGGCCTCTTCGGGCCGTTCGACCACGGACACCGCCACCTCGGGCCGGGCCGCGGCCCAGGTGGCGGCGGCCTGCTCGGCGCGGGCGCCGTCCCGGTCGTGGAGGACCACCTCCCGCAGCCCGGTGGCGTGGCGCGCCAGCAGCCCGTGATGGACCTCGGCCTGCCGGCCGCAGCCGAGGTAGGCCACACGGCCGATCCCGGCGAGGTCACGGACCGCGCCCACGGCGGCGAGCGACACCCCGGCCGTCCGCAGGGCGCTGATCAGGGCGCCCTCCATGATGCACAGCGGGCGTGCCGTCTCGGGGTGATCGAGCACGATCAGGCCCGCGGCCCGGGGCAGCCCGAGCGCCTGGTTGCCCAGCGAGGCGTTGATGATCTTGCAGCCGTAGTTGTCGCCCGCCCAGCCCGGCAGGATCAGGCTCCGGGCGGAGGCCCCCGAGGACGTGGTCCACCGCAGGGCGGCCTCGGGGGTGAGCCCGGCCTTGCCGGCCCGCACGGCCAGCAGCGTCTCGCGCACCAGCTCGACGACGGGCAGCTCGGCGCAGACGCGTGCCACGTCGGCGCTCGCGAGATAGGTGATCGGTGGCGGGGTGTGCACGGTCATGGCTGCGCCACTCCTTCGGCGACCGGGGGTGTGCCGGGGTGCGCGTACTCGTCGGAGCGGGCGTGCCCCAGGGCGTCGAGGGCCGCCGCGACCTCGGCGGTGACCCCTTCCGGGTTCCGTGTCACGACGCCGGTGAGCTGCGGGTACTTGTCGCCGCCGTCCGGGCAGACACAGGCCGCGTCGGCCGTATCCGGGCGCCGGGCCGCGTCCATGACGGTGGCGAGCACCGAGGCGCCCGCGCTGCCGCCGAGCGACAGGCCGGTCCGCTCCCGGATCCGGTTGCAGGCGGCGATGGCATCCAGGTCGCGGACCCGCACCAGGCGGTCCCAGTGGTGGCGCGCCACGAACCGCGAGGCCCGCCCGGAGCCGAACCCGGCCAGCTTGTCCGGGCGGTGCACCGGGGTCCCGCCCAGCGCCGCCGATCCCACGGCGTCGACCGCGATGATCCGGGTCGAGGGCCGGTGCGCCCGGAAGTAGTCGGCCACCCCGGCCAGCGTCCCACCTGTGGAGACCGCCACGGCGACCGCGTCGAAGCCCCCGCCCGGGGCGTCACGGGCCAGCTCCACGGCGGTCCGGGTGGTGTGGACGCGGGGGTTGGCGCTGCTCTCGTACTGATCGGTCCACACGGCGGTGTCGTCCTGGCGCAGGATGTCCCTGACCGCTTCCAGCCGGGCGTCGAGAGTTCTGCCGGACGGCAGTTCGGGCACGGTCACCACGTCCGCGCCGTACTCCGTCATCAGCGCGACGCTCGCGCGCGGGGTGCTGGGCTCGACGACCAGGGTGCACCGGTAGCCGCGGGCCGCGCACAGACCGGCCAGCGCGATGCCCAGGTTTCCCGATGTGGACTCCACCACCCGGTTCCCGGGGCGCAGCCTGCCGGCCTCCTCCAGTGCGTCGAGCAGCGCCTCTGCGGTGCGCGCCTTGATGGAGCCGAAGGGGCCCAGTGCTTCCAGCTTGAGCCACAGGCGCAGGGCCCGTCCGGGCAGGGGGACGCGTACGGGCAGCAGGGGAGTCGGTGAGTGGGTCACGGTCCGGTCAGCTCTCAAGGTTCTCGGCGGAGGTGTGGCCGAGGGCGAGTGGGCCCTGGTGGGTGTCCCGCGCGTGCTCGGGGCCGATACTGCTGATCCGGTAGCCGCGCGGATATCCCGGGTACGTCCTGGCGGTCGGCCGGGTCATCAGCCGCGCCATCAGCGCCGGCGCCGCCCGCTCGGCCCGCGCGTGGGCGTGCAGCCCGATCCGGTGCAGGGCTCTGGCCGGGGGAGACGCCTGCGGTATGCCCAGCGCCTGCCGGGCGGCGGCGTCGAGCCGGCACGGCAGCGTGGCGGCCACCAGGTCGGAGACGGGACGCGGATACCAGGAGGAGTAGAGCTTCATGACGGCGGCGCCGACCCGTACGCTGCTGGGGGTCAGCCGGAAGTTCGCCCGCTCGTACTCCACGTTGAACCGCTCGAACTCGGTGTACTCGCTGGGGAGGTCCTGGATGTTCATCCTGGCCCCCACCTCCCGGAAGAAGTAGAAGGCGGACAGCCGCTCCGTCTCGACGGTCCTGCGCCAGGCCCAGCGGTCGATCCATCGGATGGGCTCGAAGATGAACGTGGACAGCACGTACAGCATGTCGTCGTTGGAGATCGAGTAGCGGCGGTGCGCCAGGTTGATCTGCCGCAGGGCCTGCCGGCCGCGCTCGGAGGCGTAGCCGTTGCGCACGATCTCGCCGAGCAGGATCCGGGTGTCGTCGTAGCGCTTCTGCGCCCGCCGCGCGAACTCGCCCGTGCCGTCCAGGAGTTCGGAGATGCTCGGTATGCAGCAGGTCCGCCAGATGGCCACCTCAAGACCCCGGCCGTAGTCCCACGGGAACTCCCGGTCGGAGGACGTGCGGTGGATCACCTCGTGGTCCGCCTTCGGGTCGAGGGACCGCAAGTACTCAACGGTGGCATACCGGTTCCGCATGTCGCTCCTCGATCCGGATCGTGTGGTGTGGCCGTGGACTACAGCGGGGTGGATCCGGCGGCACTGGTCACTTCGGGGCGCGTGGGGTCGAAGCGCCGGGTCTCGTAGCGCCACTGGAGCTGGCCGGTCAGCCAGCTGCGCAGGCCCGCTACATGGCGGGCCAGCGCAGCGAGCAGGGACGGATCGAGAGAGTCCCGCAGTGGCGCGTCGGGGAACGTCCGGCTGAGGTCGGTGAAGGTGGTGACGCGGCCCTGGACCATCTCACCCACCGCGTCCACGGCGGTCTGGAGGCCGGTGCCATGGGCGTGCCGGTGGACGGCCACCAGGTTGTGCGGGTCGCCCAGCAGGGCCTCCTTCTCGCAGGAGAAGAGGTCGTTGGTCCACAGGTCGGCGTCGGAGAGGGACCGGTTCAGCTCGGTGAACACCGGGAGCCGGTAGATCTCCGCCGGGATCTCGAAGTGCGTGGTGACCTCGATGAGGTCCAGATACGGCATGAGGGCCCGGCCGCGCATCGCGATGTACTCGTCCAGCTCCGGCGTGCGCCCCGTGAGACGGTTCTCGGCCTCCCAGGCGCAGGTGTCGAAGAACGCGCCGATGTGCCCGGCGAGCCGGGTCCGCCAGGCGTCGGAGGTGTAGGGACGGGTACGGCGCCACAGGTCGGCGAAGGCCGGCCGGAAGGCCGTGACCACCGAGTGTTCCGCCGAGCCGGGCGCGGCCTCGTCGACGGAGCCGTCGGGGGTGAGCCAGCCGAGCACCTCGCGGCACACCGCGCGCAGCCGCTCCGGGTCCTTGCCCAGGTCCGTCTCGTCGAACTGGTCGTCCAGCACCAGCATGCAGCTGATCCAGTCGGTGACCAGGGCGAGTTCGGTGCGGCCCGCGTGCGGATAGGCGCGTGACATCAGGGTGCCGAGCAGCGACCGCTCGTGGTGCCGGCGGGCCACCTCGTCGGGCACGAGGCCGAACCGCCGGACGAACGCGCGGGTGCTCTCTTCCACCTGGTCCCGGAAAGGGCTGAGCTCCGTGGGGAAGTCCACCCGGATCTGAGGTATTCGGAGGGTCACGATGACTCCGGCGTCGAAGGAGCGGGCAGGGAGTGGATCGGCGGAACGGACACGTACAGGCGCGGGGGAGAAGCAATTCAAGAAAAGCGGAGCGGTTCGCATCCATGGGCGCGCCACATGCCGCCGTAAACAGAATTCACGGACAGAGATTCCATGCGGGGCGATTACAGCCTACGGGAGAGCTGTTCCCGGGACTGGAAGCAACCTGTACGACCAACTGCCCCTACTCGAAAGGGAAGTGACGGTGGATGAAGAACCGGCTAGGGTGCCGATTCGGAAGTGACCGAAGGTTGTTTGCCGCCCGATGGAGAGGCGACCAGTGTCCTCATCCGCAATTCCCGCTCAGCTTTCCGAAAGCGCCTGGCTCAAGCGGTTCGAGCCGGTGACGGCGCCTCGGATCCGACTCGTCTGCCTGCCGCACGCGGGGGGAACCGCGGGCGCCTACCACGCCTGGACCCGCGACCTGCCAGCGGACGTGGAGCTCGTCGCCGTGCAGTACCCGGGCCGCCAGGAGCGGTTCGGCGAACCGTGCGTGACGGACATGGGCACGCTGGCCGACCACGTCACGCGGGCGCTGCTGCCCCTGACCGACCGGCCGTTGGCGCTGTTCGGGCACAGCATGGGAGCGAGCGTGGCGTACGAGGTGGCGCTGCGGCTGATCATCCGTCACCAGGTGTGCCCCCAGATGCTGTTCGTCTCCGCCCAGACCTCGCCGCTGCGCCGGAGCGAGGACAAGGACCTGCATCTGCGTGACGACGAGGCGCTGTTGGCGGGGCTGCGCGCCCTCGGGGGCGTGGAGGAGGAGGTGTACGCCGACCCCGACCTGCGGCAGTTGGTGATTCCCTCGCTGCGGTCCGACATGCGACTCATCGAGAACTACCGGCGCACCCAGGTGCAACGGGTGGACATTCCGGTGACGGCGTACGCGGGTGATTCCGACCCGGAGGTCTCCGCCGCCGACATCGGGGCATGGCGTGACCTCACCACGGCGGAATTCGCGGCGCACACACTCCCGGGCGGTCATTTCTATCTGCAGGATCGGCAGGCGGAACTCGTCGCCGATATCGCTGCACGGCTGACTTCGGTCCGCGCCCGGTAGTTCGAAGGGAACCCACGATGGACAGCAATGACTACGAGTTGGCGGGCGTCGTACGGAAGCTCATGGTAGACGTCCTCGACCTTCGGCTGAGCCCGGAGGAGATCAAGGACGGGATGTCGCTCTACTCGCCGACGATTCAGCTCGATTCCCTGAATCTGCTGCAACTGCTGCTGGCGGTCGAGGACGAGTTCGGCGGCCACATCGACGACGAGGATGTCATGGAAGCCGATCTGGAGACCGTCGGCGACCTCATCGGGCTGGTGTCCCGGCATGTGCGGGAGAACCGTTCGGAGGCCGGCGCGTGAAGTCGAACCGCAATCAGTACCTGTTGGACGAGAGCGACGTCCCCACCCACTGGTACAACATCCTGGCCGACCTCGACGTGCCGACGGAGGGCGTGCGCAGGGCCCGCCCCGCCCCGAGCGCCCCCACGGCCGCGGTGGAACGGCAGGCACCGAACATCCCCCTGTCCATGTACCGGGACAGCGTCGGCGGCAGGCGCCACGTGGAGATCCCCGACGAGGTGCGCCAGCAGTACCAGCGCTGGCGGCCTACTCCCCTGGTGCGCGCCCACGCGCTGGAGCGCGCCTTGGACACCCCCGCGCACATCTACTACAAGTACGAGGGCGCCAACGCGGCGGGCAGTCACAAGCTCAACTCCGCGCTGGCGCAGGCGTACTACTACAAGAAGGCCGGCGTCCAGGAACTGACCACGGGCACCGGAGCCGGTCAGTGGGGCACCGCGCTGTCGATGGCCTGCCAGGCGATCGGCCTCGGCTGCACGGTCTTCATGGTCCGGTGCAGCTTCGAGCAGAAGCCGTACCGCCGTGTGCTCATGGAGCTCAACGGAGCCCGGGTGATTCCCAGTCCGAGCGGCACCACCGAGGCAGGACGTGCACTGCTCGCCGCGTCCCCGGACAGCGAGGGAAGCCTGTCCATCGCCAACGCCGAGGCGATCGAGCACGCCCGGTCCGTGAATGGCGGACGCTTCGCCGTCGGCAGCGGTGAGAACCACGTACTGCTGCACCAGACCGTCATCGGCGAGGAGGCGCTGCGTCAGATGGAGATGGCGGGCGAGTTCCCCGACGTGGTCATCGCGTCGATGGGGGCGGGCAGCAACTTCGCCGGACTGGCCTTCCCTTTCTACCGGGAGAAGCTGCGCACCGGGGCGGACACCCGGCTGGTCGCCGTGGAGCCGGATGCGTGCCCCAAGTTGACGAGGGGGCGCTATGCCTGGGACTACAACGACTACTCCGGCACCACGCCGATGACGAAGATGTACACCCTGGGACACACCTATGTCGCGCCCGGGGTGCACGCCGGCGGTCTGCGCTACCACGGGGCCGCACCCCTGGTCAGCCTGTTGCACCGGCACGGACGCATGGAGGCCGTGGCCGTCGGGCAGAACGCCGCGTTCGAGGCGGGCGCCCTCTTCGCCCGCACGGAGAACCTCGTGCCCGCCCCCGAGTCCGCGCACGCCGTCCGCGGCGTGATCGACGAGGCCGTACGGGCCCGCGAGGAGCGCCGCGCCACGGTCATCCTGTGCAACATCAGCGGCCACGGCATGCTCGACCTGTCCGCCTACGACCAGTACCTCGCGGGCACGCTCAAGGACCACACGGCCACCGACGAGCAGATCGCGGCCTCGCTGGCCGCCCTCCCGGACGTCGAGCCCGCCGGCGCGGCGTCATGAATCTCAGCCCCACCGAGGAACAGGTCGCTCTCGGCGAGCGGCTCCGCGACTTGGGCGCCGCACAGCTGGGCGCGGACGTCGAGGCAAGGGAGCGGACCCACAGCCTCCAGCCGGGGGACTGGGAGCGGTGCGCGCGGGCCGGGATCCTCGCGCTGCCCGTGCCGACGAAGTACGGCGGGCTCGGACTCGACCCGCTGAGCTGCGCCGTCGGCATGGAGGGCCTCGGCCACGGCTGCCGGGACAACGGCCTGCTGCTCTCCCTCGGCGCCCACATCTGGGCGGTCGAGATCCCGATCCTGGAGTTCGGCACTGAGGAGCAGAAGGAGCGCTACCTGCCCGCGCTGTGCGACGGCCGGATGGTCGGCGCCCACGCGCTCACCGAGCAGGAGGCCGGCTCCGACGCCATGGCGTTGACGGCACAGGCCCGCCGCGACGGGGACGGCTATGTGCTCAACGGCACCAAACGGTTCGTCACCAACGCGCCGATCGCCGACGTCACCCTCGTCTACGCCACCGTCAACCCGGCCCTCGGGTTCACCGGGGTGACCGCGTTCCTCGTCGACCGGGACACCGAGGGGCTGACCGTGGGGAGCCGGTTCGAGAAGACGGGGATGCGCACCGCGCCGTGGGGGGAGATCACCCTCCGGGACTGCCATGTCCCGGCCGGCGCCCGGCTCGGCGCCGAGAAGCAGGGGTCGCGCATCCTCGCCCGGGCGATGGCCTGGGAGCGCTCGCTGATCCTGGCCCCGCTGCTGGGTACGATGCGGCGCCAGATCGAGCAGTGCGTGCAGTACGCCAGGAGCCGCAGCCAGTTCGGCAAGAACATCGGCCGGTTCGAGTCGGTCGCGCACCGGATCGTCGACATGCAGCTCCGGCTGGAGGCGGCGCGGCTGCTGACCCACCAGGCGGCCTGGAAGCTGGGCCTCCAGGATGCCTCGTACGCCCCCGAGGCGGCGAAACTGACCACCAGCGAAGCAGCCGTGGCGACCTTCCTCGACGCCATGCAGGTGTACGGCGGGCTCGGCTACACCACCGACACGGACATCGAGCGGAACCTCCGTGACGCCCTGGGCACCCGCATCTCGTCGGGCACCTCGGACCTCCAACGGGTGCTGATGGCCGAAAAGATGGGGATTACGGCCAGGGCGCGCCGCACGCCCCCGCCGCGGTCGGCGGCCGCCGCCCAGCCCGGGGGTGAGCGGCGTGCCGACGCTCGTTGACGCCCTGGCGCGGTCGGTGGCCGAGCACCCCACGGGCGAGGCGGTCAGACTGCGCGGCCGCTCCCTCGACTACGCCGGTCTCGACCGGGCAAGCAGCGCCCTCGCCGCCACGATGCGCGAGGCGGGCGTGGTCCCGGGCGACCGGGTCGGGCTGTGGCTGGGCAAGTCGGTGGAGACCGTCGTGGCCGTGCACGCCGTGCTCAAGTGCGGTGCCGCGTATGTGCCCGTGGACCCGGCGGCGCCGCCCGCCCGCGCCGCGTACATCCTCAAGGACTGCGCGGTGGCCTGCCTGGTCACGGACCGCGGACGGCTCGACCTGCTCGCACCGGATACGCAGGGGCAGAGCACGGAGGGGCAGGTCGGCAGCGACGGACACAGCACGGACGGGCCGGGCACGGACGGCTGGTCGGCCGCGGTCCGGCTCGTCGTGGTCGTCGACGAGGAGGAGGTCGAGGACGGGCAGGCGACGGACGCCGCACCAGCCGTCGACGTCCCCCCTCGCCTCGGCTGGGGCCGGGCGGCCCGGCGGCCCGTCCCCAAAGGGTTCCGGCCCGCCTCCGTGGCCCCCGGCGACCTGGCATACGTCCTCTACACCTCCGGTTCGACCGGCGTCCCCAAGGGCGTCATGCTCTCCCACCGAAACGCCCGCGCCTTCGTCGACTGGGCCGTCGCGGAGTTCCGCATCACGTCCGATGACCGGCTCGCCTCCCACGCACCCGTCCACTTCGACCTGTCGGTCTTCGACATCTTCGCGGCGGCGGGCACCGGAGCCTGTCTCGTCCTCGTCCCGGAGAACCACAAGGCCCTCGGCATGGCGCTGAACCGGCTCGTGGCGGCCGAGAAGATCAGCGTCTGGTACTCGGTCCCGGGCGCGCTGGTGCGGATGCTCGACGCGAGGAACAGCGGCGAACTCGCCTCCTGCGGGCTGCGGACGGTGCTGTTCGCGGGCGAGGCGTTCCCGCTCAAGCACCTCAGAAGGCTGCGCGGCGTGCTCGGCGGGGCGGAGCTCTACAACCTCTACGGGCCGACCGAGACCAACGTCTGCACCTTCCACCGGGTCACCGACGAGGACCTGGCACCGGACCGCGTCGCGCCGCCGCCCATCGGCACCCCCTGCCCGTACGCCACCACCACCCTGCTCGACGCGGACGGCCGCGCCATACCGGACGCACCGGGTGCCGAGGGCGAACTCGCGGTCCGCGGCGACTCTGTGATGCTCGGCTACTGGACGCCCGCGGGCCCGCCCGCCGAGCCCGCGCCGGTCCACCGGACCGGAGACATCGTCAGGTCCGACGGCGCGCGGACCTACACATTCGCCGGGCGGCGCGACCACATGGTCAAGGTCCGCGGCTACCGGATCGAGCCGGAGGAGATCGAGGCGACGCTGCTGGCGCTGCCCGAGGTCCACGAGACGGTCTGCATGGCCGTCGGGGCCGGGGAGGACGACGTACGCCTGGAGGCGTTCGTGGTGCCGGAGTCCGGGGCGTCGATCGACGAGGCACGGCTGCGCCGCCACTGCGCCCGGACCCTGCCGCGCTACATGGTCCCGGCCCGCTTCGCCGTCGTGGACGGTCTTCCCCGTACATCGACGGGCAAGGCCGACCGGCGGGCGCTCGCCGCCGCGGCGGCCCGGAGCGAGGAGGGGTCGTGCACACCCGAGTCATGACCCCGTGCTGGCCCAGCCGGGCGCTGGGCCGCGACAAGCGGGTCAACGTCGTGCTGCCCGACACGTACACGAACCACGGTCCCGCCCACCCGGTGCTGTACCTCCTGCACGGCTACGGCGGCGGGCGGGACACCTGGCTGCGCCGTTCCGTGCTGTGCCAGGCCCTGGCGGGCAGCCGGCTGATCGTCGTCCTGCCGGAGAGCGGCCGCCGCTGGTTCATCAACGACCATGCCGGGCAGCGGTACGAGGACTACCTCGTCGAGGACCTCGTGGCGAGCGTGAACAACGAGTTCAACACGGTGGCCCGCCGCGAGGGCCAGGCGGTCGGCGGGTTCTCCATGGGGGGCGCCGCCGCGCTGTTCCTGGCGTTGCGGCACCGTGGGCTGTTCGGCGCGGCCGCCGCGCACGCCGGTGCCTTCGAGGCGGGCACGCGCATCGGAGACCCGTACGCCGCGTTCCGCGGGGACCCCGGCTTCGCCATGCCCACGGAAGCGGTCCACGAGCGGGTCTGGGGCCCGCCGGGCAGCGCCACCCGCCGGCTCTACGATCCGCGCCGGCTGGCCGGCGAGCCGCACGACGGCCCCCGCCCGGCTCTTTACCTCGACGTGGGCACCGGCGACCACGACCGCGTGATCGGGATGAACCGCCGTACACGGGACACGCTGCGGGAGCAGGGCTGGCGGCCGGAGTACCACGAGCGGCAGGGCGGTCACGACTGGGACTTCGTGAACCGCGCCCTGCCCGAATCGCTGAAATTCGTGATGCATCACCTTTCCGGAGCGACTGCTGTGGAACGACTGTGAACGGGGTGTCTGCTGCGTGATCGTCGTCGAGGAAGCCATACGTCTGGTCGAGCGGTACTACGACCTGGTCGACCGGAATGACATTTCCGGTCTTGTGTCGCTGTTCGCGACGGATGTGGTGTACGAGCGGCCGGGATATCCGCCCCTGCACGGAATCGGTGAACTGGAGCGGTTCTACCGGCAGGACCGTGTCATCGAATCAGGAAAGCATTCACTTCGCGAAGTCGTGGCGAACAAGGAACTGATTGCCGTGCACGGCGATTTCGAGGGCCGGCTCAAGAACGGGAATGACGTGTGCGTACGGTTCGCAGATTTTTTCCAGGTCGCCCGGGACGGTCTCTTCCGCCGGCGTGACACCTACTTCTTCAGCCCCCAGGTGTGAGCGGCATGACCGAGGAACAGGGCCCGCTTCTGGTGACCCGCCCCTCTCCGGAGATCGTCGTCGCCGCCCTGCACCGGCCGCACCGGAAGAACGCCCTGACCGAGGGGATGTTCCGGGCGCTCGCGGACCTCTGCGCCGAGCTGCGCGCGGACACCAGTGCGCGCGTGCTCGTCCTGACCGGGACCGGGACGGACTTCTGCTCCGGGTACGACCTCGACGAGGCAGGGCGGATCGCCGCCCTGCCCCCGGCGGAGCTGCTCGGCCTGCTCGAACGGCAGTCGGCCGCGGTGACCGGGCTGCGCGACATCCCGCAGCCGGTGCTCGCCGCCGTGGACGGCGTCGCGGTCGGCGCCGGGCTCTCCCTCGCGCTCGCCGCCGACCTGCGCGTCGTCACCGCCCGCGCCCGGCTGCGGGCATCCTTCGTGAACATGGGCCTGTCCGGCGGGGACATGGGTGCCTCCTGGCTGCTGCCCAGGCTCACCGGGCTCGGCTTCGCCTCGGAGATGATGCTCACCGGCAGGTTCGTGGCCGCGGACGAGGCCCTGGACCGAGGCCTGGCGAACACGGTGACCGACCCGGACGACCTGCACACCACCACCCTGGACCTGGCCCGGCGGATCGCCGCGCACAGCCCGGTCGCGGTGGCCCTGACCAAGCGCGTCCTCCAGGCCAACGCCTACGCCCCCTCGCTGGCCGTCGCCCTCGAACGGGAGGCGCCGCTCCAGACCGTGGCCGCCCAGTCGCCCCGGATCCGGCAGGCCGTCGCGGACTTCCGCTCGTCGAGGGCCGCCGGGGACACCGAGGACGCGCCGGACGCCGCCCCCCTGACACCTACGACACCCACGGAGAACTGATGGTCGACACCGCCCAGACCTGGCGGCCCCTGGAGGTGGATCCGGGCAGCGTCGGCGTACCGGCGAGCCCCGAGGGGCTGGCGGAGTTCCTGCGGGGGCAGGACGTGACGGAGCTGCTGACCCGGGAGAAGGCCGTTGTCTTCCGAGGGTTCGGGACCAGTGCGGAGTCGGCGTCGTACGACATGGCGGCCGATCTGCTGCTGCCGAACCGGCTGGCGTACGTGCACGGCAACTCGCCCCGGACCAAGGTCGGCAGGAACGTCTACACCTCGACCGAGTACCCGGCCGAGTTCGAGATCTCCATGCACAACGAGATGTCGTACAGCCACACCTGGCCCCGGCGCATCCTCTTCTGCTGCGCCTACCCGGCCGCGACGGGCGGGGCCACGCCCGTCCTCGACGGGGCGCTCTGGCTCGCGTCCCTGGACCCGGAGGTACGTGTGGCCTTCGCGTCCGGCGTGCGCTACACGCAGAACCTGCACGACGGGATGGGGTTCGGCAAGAGCTGGCAGGCGACCTTCGAGACCGAGGAGCGGGACGAGGTCGAGGCGTTCCTCGACGGCACGGGCGCCCAGTGGCGGTGGGCCGCCGACGGTTCGCTGCGGATCGGCCGGACCGCGCCCGCGACGGTCGAACACCCCGTCACGGGAACCGAGGTGTGGTTCAACCAGGCCGACCAGTGGCACCCCGCCGGGGTCGGCGAGGAAGCGGCGCTGCTGGCGGAGATGCTGCCCGAGGAGGAACTGCCGCAGAGCGTCTGCTTTGCCGACGGCAGCCCCATCCCCGCCGAGTACATCACCCACATCCAGGAGACCGGGCTGCGCCAGGCGGTCGACGTGGACTGGCGGCGGGGAGACCTGCTCCTGGTCGACAACGTGGCCGCGGCCCACGGCCGCCGGCCCTACACCGGCGAACGCCGGGTACTGGTGGCCATGTCGGACTAGCTCCACGCCCGGCCACCGGCGGGCGGGGCCGATGAAATTCCCGCCGAATTCCTCGCGCGGCAGATATCCGTATAGCGGTCGTCCAGGTGTACAGGACACCCCCTGGATAGTGTCACGGCAGTGAGCAATGGGTAGACGGGTGCCGGTCGGCGCGAGTTCAGTCCGAATGATCAGGGCACGTAATTCAGCACGGTCGATTCCCGCTTTACATCGTGCGCGTGTCCACGGCGGAGAGTCCCGTCCTCCTGGAGTTGCCCCCCCATCAGGTGAATGTCGAGGAGCTATGGATCGATCGCGGTCTTTCGCCGATGCCGAGCGCGAACTCACGCCGGCCGATGCGCGGGAACTCCCGCTGACCGGTGCTCAGGCGGGAGTCTGGTTCGCGCAGCGGGTCGATCCGGACCTGGCGATCTTCCGGGCCTCCGAATACCTGGAGATCCACGGGGCGGTGGACCCCGAGCTCTTCGAGCGGGCCCTGCGTCAGGTGGCCGACGAGACCGACACCCTGCACATCGCGTTCCTGGACACCGACGACGGACCGCGGCAGCGGATCGGCGTGCGGCCCGACTGGCGGCTGAACGTCGTCGACGTCTCCGCCGAGGCCGATCCGCACCGCGCAGCCGTGGAGTGGATGGAGCGGGACCTCGGCCGGCCGATGGAGCTCACCGAGGCACCGCTGTTCACCTACGCGCTCTTCCGGATCGCCGCGGACCGCTGGTACTGGTACCACGCGTACCACCACATCCTCCTCGACGGTGTGGGCGCCGGACTGCTCGTCCGCAGGGTCGCGCAGGTCTACACGGCACTGGCGGAGGGCCAGGACCCGGGCCCGGCGCCCTTCGAGTCCGTACGCACCCTGCTCACCGAGGACCTTGCCTACCGCCAGTCGCCCGAGTTCGCCGCCGACCGGGAGTTCTGGCTCGGGCAGTACGCCGACCGGCCCGATCCGGTGGCCCTGTCGCCTCGCCCGCTGCGGCCCACCGCGGACTTCATCCGGCGCAGCGCCCACCTGCCCGCCGAGGTCCACCGTGCCCTGACGGAGGCGGCCGAGCGGGCCGGTGTCTCCCGGTCCCGGATCATCGTCGCCGCCACCGCCGCGTTCCTGCACCGGATGACCGGGAACCCGGATGTGATCCTCGGTCTCTCGGTGACCGGCCGGACCAGCGAACGGTCCTTCAAGGCGCCCGGCATGGCGGCCAACGTCCTGCCGCTGCGCGTCCCGGTCGACCCCGCCATGACCGTCGGGGCACTCCTGGACGGCGCGCGGTCCGCCGTGCGGGGGGTGATGAGCCACCAGCGCTACCGGGGCGAGGAACTCCGCGGCGACCTGGGGCTGCCCAAGGACCACCGCAGGTACTTCGGACCGCAGCTCAACATCGTGCCGTTCGACTACGACGTGCGCTTCGCCGGCAGCCGGGCGGACGCCCACAACATGTCGCAGCGCCTCATCGAGGACCTGGCGATATCGGTCTACGACCGGGTCGGCGACCGCGGGATCCGGGTGGACTTCGACGCCCACCCCGGGCTGTACGACGCCGGTGAACTCGCCGCCCACCAGGACCGCTACATCGACTTCCTCGGACGCATGGCACGCGCGTCGGCCGAGCCGGGCACCTTCGTGGGCCGCGTCGGCCTGCTCGGCGACGGGGAATACGCGGCCGCGGCGCCGCCGGCCACCGCCCCCCACGCGCAGGGCCCCACGCTGCCGGCCCTCTTCGAGCAGCAGGTGCGCCGGACGCCCGCGGCCACCGCCGTCGAGTGCGAGGGCACCACCCTCGACTACGCGGAACTCAACAGCAGGGCCAACCGCCTCGCCCGGCTGCTGGCGGCCCGGGGCGTCGGGCCCGAGGACCGGGTGGCGCTGCTCCTGCCCCGTTCGGAGCTGTTCGCCGTCGCCGCGCTCGGCGTGCTGAAGGCGGGCGCCGCGTACGTGCCCATCGACCCGGGCTACCCCGCACGGCGCGTCGGCCACATCCTCGACGACGCCGCGCCCACCTGCGTCGTGGTGGCGGACGGCACCGCCTTCCTGGTGGCCGGTGCGGACGCCCCCACCCTCGTGCTCGACGCGCCCGACACCACGGCCTCGCTCGGCGGGTACGCGGCCGACGACCTCACCGACGCGGAGCGCACGGCCCCGCTGACCGCCGCCTGCCCCGCGTACGTGATCTACACCTCGGGCTCCACCGGGCAGCCCAAGGGCGTCGCCGTCACCCACGCCGGCATCCCGAACCTGACGCGGGCCGTCGTCGCGCACCTCGGGGTGCGGCCGGGCAGCCGGGTGCTGCAGTTCGCATCCATGGGCTTCGACGCCGTGGTCCTCGAACTGTGCATGAGCCTGCTGACCGGGGCGACCCTGGTGTTCGCCCCGGGGGAGAGGCTGCTGCCCGGCCACCCGCTGGCCGAGTTCACCCGGCAGGCCGGCATCACCCACGCCCTGCTGCCGCCGTCCTCGCTGGCCGTACTGGACCCGGAGGGCGACCTGCCGCCGGACATGGCCTTCTTCGTGGGCGGCGAGGCGTGTCCCGCGGAGGTGGCCGCCCGCTGGTCCGCCAAGCACCTCGTGGTCAACGCCTACGGCCCCACGGAGATCACCGTGGCCGCCACCATGAGCGGGCCGCTCACCGGTGACGGGGAGCCGCCCATCGGCGGCGCCCTCGACGGGACCTGCCTTCACGTGCTCGACTCCGGACTCGGCCCGGTGCCGCCCGGCGTGCCGGGGGAGCTGTATGTCGCGGGCACCGGAGTCGCCCGCGGTTACCTCGGCCGTCCGGCGCTCAGCGGCGAGCGCTTCGTCGCCAACCCCTTCGGGGCCCCCGGCGAGCGCATGTACCGCACCGGGGACCTGGTTCGTCGACGCCCCGACGGGACACTGGAGTTCGTCGGCCGCGCGGACGAACAGGTCAAGATCCGCGGCTACCGGATCGAGCCCGGCGAGGCCGAGAACGCCCTGCTGAGGCTGCCCGCCGTCGTCCAGGCCGCCGTCGTCGTACGCCCGGACGCGAACGGCGCCCCCGCGCTCGCCGCTTACCTCGTGCCGAACGACGGCGTCGCCGTCGACCTCGCCGCGGTACGGGACGAACTCGCCGAGCTGCTCCCGGCCTATCTGGTCCCCGCGACCTTCACGGTCCTCGACGCGATACCGGTGACCCCCAACGGAAAGACCGACCGCAAGGCGCTGCCGGACCCGGTCGCCGCGGAGGAAAGCTCCGGCACCTTGCCGCGCACCGCGCGCGAGAACGCCCTGTGCGTGCTCTTCGCCAAGGTGCTCAAGACCGAACGGGTCGGCATCGACGACAACTTCTTCGACCTGGGCGGACACTCCCTCCAAGTGGCCCGCCTGGTGCTGCTGATCCGCTCCGGGCTCGGCGTCGAGTGCGGCGTCGAGACGGTCTTCGACGCGCCGACCGTACGCGAGCTGGCCGCACGCCTCACGGGCGAGGCGGACACGGCGGACGCGCCCACCGGGCCGGTGCCCGTACCGCGCGACGACGACCTGGAACTCTCCTTCGCCCAGCGGCGGTTGTGGTTCCTCAGCCGCCTCGACGGGCCGAGCGCCGCCTACCACATCCCCCTCGTCCTCACCCTGGACGGCGCCCTGGACGGCGGCGCGCTGGAAGCCGCGCTCGGCGACCTCACCGACCGCCACGAGAGCCTGCGCACCCTCTACCGGGAGCGGGACGGCGTGCCGGTCCAGCACATTGTCGCCGCGGGCCCCGCGTCCCGGCCGCGGTTGCCGCTCGCCGACTCCGACGACGAACGGCTGTACGACGAGCTCACCGCGGCCGTGGCCCGGCCCTTCGATCTCGCCGCCGAACCCCCACTGCGCACCACGCTGTTCGCCCTCGCCCCCGACCGGCACGTGCTGCTCCTGTTGCTGCACCACATCGCGGCCGACGCCGAGTCGTTCGGTCCGCTGTTGCGCGACCTGACCGCCGCCTACACGGCGCGCCGGGACGGACAGGCGCCGGACCTCGCCCCGCTGCCCGTGCAGTACGCCGACTACGCCGTCTGGCAGCGCCGCGCCCTCGACGACGAGACGGACCCCGACAGCGTCGTCGCCCGGCAGGCCGACTTCTGGAAGCGGGCACTGGCCGGGCTGCCGGACCACATCGACCTGCCCTTCGACCGGCCGCACCCGGCCGGCGCGGGCGTCGTGCCCTCGGGACACCTGGTGCTCCGCCTGGACGCGGAGCCGCACCGCCGCATCGCCGAGCTCGCCCGGGCCACCGGCGCCAGCACGTTCATGGTGCTCCAGGCCGCGCTCGCGGTCACACTGAGCAAGCACGGCGCGGGCGACGACATCGCGGTCGGCGCCCCGGTGGCCGGCCGTCCCGACGAGGCCCTGGCCGACCTGGTCGGCTTCTTCGCCAACACGGTGGTGCTGCGCACCGACACCTCCGGCGACCCCACCTTCCGTGAACTGCTCGCGCGGGCACGGGAGTTCTCGCTCGCCGCCTACGACCACCAGGACCTGCCGTTCGAGCGGCTCGTCGAGACCCTCAACCCGGCGCGCTCGATGTCCCGGCACCCGCTCTTCCAGGTGATGCTGTCGATGGACAGCTCCCGGCGCGCGCTGCCGTCCGTCGCCGGACTGGAGCTCGGGCTGCTCGACCTCCCCGCGGGCAACGCCAAGTTCGACCTGTCGTTCAACGTCCGCGAGACCTTCACCGCCGACGGCGCCGCGGACGGCCTGCTGATCGCCCTGGAGCACCGGGCCGATGTCTTCGAACAGGACACCGCCGAAGCCCTGTTGGCCAGGTACGGCCGGCTGCTGCGGGCCTTCGCCACCGACCCGGACACCCGGATCGGCCGTGTCCCCCTCCTTGACGCACAGGAGCACCGGCGTCTGCTGCGGGAGTGGAACGAGACCGCCGCGGCCGAGTCCCACCAGGACGTGGTCGCCCGCGTCCGGTCGCTGGCCGACGAACAGCCGTCCGCCGTCGCGGTCACCGACGAGGACGGCGACCTCACCTACCGCGAACTCGTCGACCACACCGACAACCTGGCCGCCCGCATCCAGGAGTCGGGCGCCGCCCCCGAGTCGCTCGTCGCGGTCCTCGCCGACCGCGGCCGCCTGCCCGTCGTCGGGTTCCTGGCCACCCTCGCGGCCTCGGCCGCGTACCTCCCGCTGGACACCGACGCGCCGGCCGAACGCTCGGCCGAGCTGCTGACCGACGCGGACACGCCCCTGCTGTTGTCCGGCCCGGAGCACGGCGACCTCGCCGACGCCATCGCGGCGGCGGCCGGACGCCCGGTGACGGTCCTGCGGATCGGGGAGCCCGGCACCGCGCGCCCGGCACGACCGGCGGCCCCGGCCGCCGACCAGTTGGCGTACACCATCTTCACCTCGGGCTCCACGGGCCGCCCCAAGGGCGCGATGGTGCACCACCGCGGCATGAACAACCACCTGCTGGCCAAGGTCGGGGACCTCGGGCTCACCGCGACGGACACCGTCGTCCAGAACGCCCCACTGACCTTCGACATCTCCATCTGGCAGATGATTTCCCCGCTGCTCGTCGGCGGCCGGACGCTCGCCGTGGGCAGGGCGGTCGCGGCGGATCCCGACGAGCTCTTCCGGCGGGTGGTCCGCGAGCGGGCGACCGTCCTGGAAGTGGTGCCCTCGCTGCTGCGCGCCGCGCTGGAGGCCTGGGACGAGGGCACCCCCGTACCCGCCCTGCCGGATCTGCGGTGGCTGGTCGTCACCGGCGAGGAGTTGCCCGGCGAGCTGTGCCGCCGCTGGTCCGCCCGCTTCCCGGCGATCCCGGTCGTCAACGCCTATGGCCCCACGGAGTGTTCGGACGACGTCACCCACGCCGTCATCACCCGCGACCAGGGGGCCGGGCGCACGACCGCGCCGATCGGCCGGGCGATCCGCAACACCCGCCTGTACGTGCTCAGCGACGAGCTCCAGCCCGTACCGGTCGGCGTGGTGGGCGATCTGTACGTCGCGGGCGTCGGCGTGGGGCGCGGCTATCTCGGCGACCCGGCCGCGACCGCGCACACCTTCGTGGCCGACCCGTACGGTTCCGGCGGTGGCAGGCTGTACCGCACCGGAGACCGGGTGCGGTATCTGCCGGACGGACAGCTGGAGTTCCTCGGCCGGCGGGACAACCAGGTCAAGATCCGGGGTCGGCGCATCGAGCTCGGCGAGGTCGAGGCGCGGCTGCGCGAACAGCCCGGGGTGAAGGACGCCGTCGCCACCGTGACGACGGGACCCGGCGGCCTCCCGCGGCTCGTCGCCCATGTGGTGGGGGACGCGGACCCTCGGGCGGTTCGCGAGGCGCTGGCCCGCGCGCTGCCCGACCACCTGGTGCCCTCGGCGGTGCACGCCCTGGACACCATACCGCTCACCCCCAACGGGAAGACCGACCGCAAGGCGCTGGTGGCATCCGAGGAGCCCGACGGGCCGGCCACGGCGGGCCGGGCCCCGCGGACCGCGCAGGAAGAGCTGCTGTGCATGCTGTTCGCCGACGTGCTCGGCGTCGGCCGGGTCGGGGTGGACGAGAACTTCTTCGAGCTGGGCGGACATTCGCTGCTCGCCACCCGCCTGGTGTCCCGGATCCGCTCGGCGCTCGGTCTGGAGGCACGGGTCGCCGCGGTCTTCGAGGCGCCGACCCCGGCCGCCCTGGCGGCGCGCCTCACGACCACCGGCAGGCCCCGCCCGGGCCTGGTGCGCCGCGACCGGCCCGAGGCGCTGCCACTGTCGCACGTCCAGCGCGGGCTTTGGTTCATCAACCGGCTGGAGACCGCGCAGAGCACCTACAACATCCCGTTCGTGGTGCGCCTGACCGGCGAGCTGGACACCCGGGCGCTCGAAGCGGCGTTCGCCGCGGTGGTGGCCCGGCACGAGAGCCTACGGACCGTCTTCCCGGAGGTCGACGGCGAACCCCGCCAGGTCGTCCTCGACCCCGCCGCGGCCGCCCCGGCCCTGACCGTGGTCGACGCCGTGGGCCAGGAACCGGCCGCGCAGGTCGCCCGGGCCGCCGGGGAGGGCTTCGACCTCGTCACGCAACCGCCGCTGCGCACCACCCTGTTGAAGACCGGCGAGCGCGAGCACGTGCTGGTCGTCGTCGTGCACCACATCGCCGGCGACGGCTGGTCGTCGGCGCCGCTGGCCCGCGACCTGTCCCAGGCGTACGCCGCCGCCCTCGACGGCGGGACACCCGCTTGGGAGCCCCTCCCGGTCCAGTACGCCGACTACGCCCTGTGGCAGAACGAACTGCTCGGTGACGATTCGGATCCGGACAGCCTCATCAGCCGCCAACTCGCGCACTGGACAGCAAAGTTGGCAGACCTCCCGGAGGAGATGCCGCTGCCCTTCGACCGGCCGCGGCCGGTCGGGACCGGACTGCCGGGCGGCCGCGTCCCCTTCCGGCTGACGGCCGGAACCCACCGCGCGCTGCTCCGGCTGGCCCGGGAGCGCGGCGCCACCCCCTTCATGGTCCTGCACACCGCGCTCACGGCGCTGCTGTCCCGGCTCGGCGCCGGCACCGACATCCCGGTGGGCACCTCCGTGCACGGCCGCGGCGAGGAGGCCCTCGACCCTCTCGTCGGCTACTTCATCAACTCCTTGGTGCTGCGCGTGGACAGCGCGGGCGACCCCACCTTCGAGGAGCTCCTGGAGCGGGTCCGGCAGGCCGACGTCGCCGCCTTCGCCCACCAGGACCTGCCCTTCGAGCGGCTGGTCGCGGCCCTCAACCCGCGGCGCGTGCTCAACCGGCACCCGCTCTTCCAGGTGAAGCTGCTGCTGCAGAACCTGACCCGCGCCGACTTCACGCTGCCCGGACTGGCCGCCGATGTGCTGGACCACGACCCCGACATGGCCAAGGCCGACCTCCAGTTCAGCCTCTCCGAGACCCTCGACGGGCACGGCGAACCCGCCGGTGTCGAAGGGGCGGTGGGCTACTCGGCCGACCTGTTCGACCGGTCCACGGTGGAGTCGTTCGCGTCCCGCCTGGTCCGCCTCCTGGAGGCCGCCCTCGCCGACCCCGGCATCCGGCTCGGCGCCCTCGACGTCCTTGACCCGGCCGAGCGGCACGAACTCCTGGTGACCCGCAACGACACCGCGCACCAGGTGCCGGACGCCACGCTGGCGCAGCTGTTCCAGGAGCGCGTGGCACTCGCCCCGGACGCCCCCGCCGTCGTCGACGGCCCGCTCCGCCTGACGTACGCCCAGCTCGACGCGCGCGCCAACCGGCTCGCGCGGCTGCTGGCCGAGCGGGGCGCGGGAACCGAGACGCTGATCGCCCTCGCACTGCCGCGGTCGGCCGACGCGGTGGCCGCGATGCTGGCCGTGGGCAAGGCCGGCGCCGCGTATCTGCCGCTCGACGCGGACCAGCCGGGCACCCGGCTGGCCACGGTGCTCGCGGATGCCCGGCCCGCCCTCCTGGTGACCTCGACCGGGACACTGGCCGGCACCCCCGCGCTGGCCGAGGCGGACATCCCGCTGTTGCTCCTGGACACGGACGACACGGTCGCCGCGCTGTCCGGGCGGCTCGCCGACCCGCCGCAGGTGAACGGCAGGGCGCATGACGCCGCGTACGTCATCTACACCTCGGGCTCCACCGGCCGCCCCAAGGGCGTCGTGGTCGAACAGCGCTCCCTGGTCAACTACGCGCTGCACTGCGTGGCCCGGTACCCGGGCCTCGTCGGGCGGACCCTGCTGCACTCCCCGCTCTCCTTCGACCTCGGACTCACCGCCCTGTACGGCACGCTGCTCGCCGGCGGCTGCCTGCACGTCGCCGACCTCGACGAGCGGCTGGACGTGCCGGGCGGCCTCACCTTCGCCAAGGTCACCCCGTCGCACCTGCCGATCCTGGAGACGCTGCCGGAGGTGTTCGCGCCCACTGCCCAACTCGTCGTCGGCGGCGAGGCGTTGCGCGCCGAGCAGCTGACCGGGTGGCGCGCCGCGCACCCCGAGGCGGACGTCGTCAACCACTACGGCCCGACCGAGACCACCGTGGGCTGTCTGGACCACCACATCCCGGCGGGGACACCTCTCGCTGACGGTTCCGTGGTGGTGGGTGGTCCTTTGTGGAATACGCGGGTGTATGTGCTGGATGGTGGTTTGGGTGTGGTGCCGTTCGGTGTGGTGGGTGAGTTGTATGTGGGTGGTGCGGGGGTGGGTCGGGGTTATGTGGGGCGGCCTGGTGTGACGGCTGGGCGGTTTGTGGCGGATCCGTTCGGGGGTGTGGGGGAGCGGTTGTATCGGACGGGGGATTTGGTGCGGTGGACGGTGTCGGGGTTGGAGTTCGTGGGGCGTGTGGATGGTCAGGTGAAGGTGCGGGGGTTTCGGGTGGAGTTGGGTGAGGTGGAGTCGGCGTTGCGGGGGGTTGTGGGTGTGTCGGGTGCGGTGGCGTCGGTGGTGGTGGGTCAGGATGGTGTGGGGCGGTTGGTTGGGTTTGTGACGGGTGGGGTGGATCCGGTGGTGGTGCGTGGTGTGGTGGCGGGGGTGTTGCCGGGGTATGCGGTGCCGTCGGTGGTGGTGGGGTTGGCTGAGTTGCCGTTGACGCCGAACGGGAAGGTGGATCGGGGGGCGTTGCCGGTGCCGTTGGTGTCGGGTGGGGTGGGGCGTGGTCCGCGGTCTGCGGGTGAGGAGATTTTGTGTGGTTTGTTTGCCGAGGTTCTGGGTGTGGGGGTGGTGGGGCCGGAGGACGACTTTTTTGCTTTGGGTGGGCATTCGTTGTTGGCGACGCGGTTGGTGTCGCGGGTGCGGGGTGTGTTTGGGGTTGAGGTGCCGGTGCGGGCGGTGTTCGAGGCGCCGTCGGTGGCGGGTCTGGTGGGGTGGGTCGAGTCGGGTGTGGTGAGTGGGCGTGCGGGGGTGGTGGTGCGGGAGCGTCCGGAGACGGTTCCGTTGTCGTACGCCCAGCGACGCCTGTGGTTCATCAACCGGCTCGAAGGCCCCGGCGCCACCTACAACATTCCGCTCGTCCTGCGTCTCACCGGCGAGATCGACCGCCCCGCCCTCCGCGCGGCCCTGAAGGACCTCGTGACTCGTCACGAAAGCCTGCGCACCGTCTACCCAGAGCACGACGGGGTGCCCTGCCAGCGCATCCTCGACCCGACGAAAGGCGCCCCCGAACTGGAGGAGTCACAGGCCGCCCCCGACGAACTGCGGGCAGCCGTCGATAAGACCGTCCTGCACGGCTTCGATCTGGCCACCCGGCCGCCGCTGCGCGCCAGGCTGCTCACCACCGGCACGGACACCGCCGCGCTCGTCCTGGTCATGCACCACATCACCGGCGACGGCTGGTCACACACCCCCATGCTGCGTGACCTGTCCACCGCCTACGGGGCGCGCCGGGACGGCAGGGCCCCGCAGTGGGAGCCGCTGCCGGTCCAGTACGCCGACTACACGCTCTGGCAGCGCGAGATACTCGGCGACGACGGCGACCCGGACAGCGAGCTGAACCGGCAACTCGCCTATTGGAGCCAGGCGTTGGCGGGCCTCCCCGAGGAGCTGGAGTACCGCCCCGACCGCCCGCGCCCCGAGATGGCCACCCATCGCGGCGACAGCGTGCCCATCGAACTCGGCCCCGCGGAGCACGCCGCCGTCGTCGAGCTGGCCAGGGCGAACGGGGTCAGCATCTTCATGGTGCTCCAGGCGGCCCTCGCCGCGCTGCTGACCCGCATGGGCGCCGGGACCGACATCCCGCTCGGCGCCCCGACCGCCGGCCGGACCGACAGCGCGCTCGACGACCTCGTCGGCTTCTTCGTCAACACCCTGGTGCTGCGCACCGACACCTCGGGCGACCCGACATTCCGTGAACTCCTCGCGCGCGTACGGGAGTCGGACCTCGCCGCCTACGCCCACCAGGACGTTCCCTTCGACCGGCTGGTCGAGGAGATCAACCCGGCGCGCTCCCTCGCCCGGCACCCCCTCTTCCAGGTCATGCTGATCCTGCACAACACCGCGGAGCCCGACGTCGACCTGCCCGGGCTGCGGGCACGGGTCGAGGGGGCAGAGGCCCCGGTCGCCAGGTTCGACATGTCGTTCAGCCTGTGGGAGCGGTACGGGGACGACGGCGGCGCGCAGGGCATCCAGGGCCGGATACGGTACGCCGTCGACCTGTTCGACCGGTCCACGACGGCCGCCCTCGCGGCCCGCTTCCAGCGGCTGCTCACCGCTGCCGCCCACCGCCCCGAACTCACCGTCGACGCGCTCCCTGTACTGGACGAGGAGGAAGAGCGCGAGCTGCTGGTGGCCCGCAACGACACCGCGCACGCCTTCCCCGACGGCTCCCTGCCCGAACTCTTCCGCAGCCAGGCGGCACGCACCCCGCGGGCCATCGCCTTCGAAGACGGGGCGACCACGCTCACGTACCAGGAACTGGACGAGCGCTCCGACCGCCTCGCGGCCGCGCTCGCCACCCACGGCGTGGGCACGGAGGACCGGGTGGCGCTGCTGCTCGGCAGCCGGGCCGAGCACGTCGTGGCGGTCCTCGCCGTGGCCAAGGCAGGCGGGGTGTACGTCCCGCTGGACCGGCGCAGCCCGCAGGGCAGGCTGCGGCACATCCTGGACGGCACCCGGGCCGTGGCCGTCGTCGCGGACCGCACGACCCTCGCGGACGTCCCGGACGGCCCGGCCGCGATCGTGCGGGCCGACGAACCGGCAGCGTCCGCGGCCCGGGAGTCCGGGCTCCGCGGGCCCGGACCCCGCACCCCCGTCCACCCCGACCAGCTCGCGTACGTCATCCACACCTCGGGCTCCACGGGTGTGCCCAAGGGCGTCGCCGTCTCCCACCGCAGCGTCGTCGACATGGTCCACTACCGCTGGTGGGGGCACGGCACCGACGACCGCGTGCTGATGCATCTGCCCGTCTCCTTCGACGCCTCGACGTACGAGCTGTGGGGGCCGCTGCTGCGCGGCGCGCGGATCGTCGCCTTCGACGGCGAGGCCACGGACATCGAGGGCCTCGCCCGCACGATGACCGGACACCGGGTGACGGCGGGCCTCTTCGGCGAAGGGCTGTTCCGGCTTCTCGCGGAGAACCACCCGGAGTGCTTCGCGGGGCTGCGCGACATCTACGTGGGCGGCGACGCCGTCTCGGCGACCGCCGTGCGCAAGGTCCTCGCGCACGCCGGCGCGGCACGGCTGACCAACACGTACGGCCCCACCGAGTGCACCCAGTGCGCGGTCCACCACGCCCTGACGGCCGAGGACGTGGCGCGCAACTCCGTGCCCATCGGGCGGCCGCTCGACAATACGCGCGTCTACGTGCTCGACGACCGGCTGCGGCCGGTGCCGCCCGGTGTCACCGGCGAGCTGTACATCGCCGGCACCGGCCTGGCCCGCGGCTATGTCGAGCAGCCGGGGCTCACCGCCGAACGCTTCGTCGCCGATCCGTTCGGCTCCGCCGGAAGCCGCATGTACCGCACCGGCGACCGCGTCTGGTGGCGTCGCGACGGCGTCCTGGAGTTCGCCGGGCGGACCGACACCCAGGTCAAGATCCGAGGGTTCCGCATCGAGCCGGGCGAGGTCGAGTCCGCGGTCGCCGCCTGCCCCGGGGTCGCCCAGGCCGTGGTGGTCGCCCACGAGGCACGACCGGGGGACCGGCGGCTGGTCGCGTACGTCGTGGCCGAGCCGGACGCTTTCGACGAGGCCGCGCTCGCCCGGCAGGTCGCCGCGGCGCTCCCCGACTACATGATCCCTGCCGCCTTCGTCCGCCTGGACGCCCTTCCGCTCAGCCACAACGGAAAGCTCGACAAGTCGGACCTGCCGGCACCGGAGTTCACGGTCGGCGCCGGGCGGGCGCCGAGCGGCACCCGTGAGCGCGTCCTGTGCGGACTCGTCGCGGAACTGCTCGGCCTCCCCGAGGTCGGCGTCGACGACAACTTCTTCGCCGTCGGCGGCGACAGCATCGTCTCGATCCAGCTGGTGGCGCGGGCCCGGCAGGCGGGGCTGCTCATCACGCCGCGCGACGTCTTCCAGTACCAGAGCGTGGCCGCCCTGGCGTCGGCCGCCAGGGCCGTCGACACCGCGCCGACGCCGGCCGACGACGGCGTCGGCGCCGTCCCCGTCACGCCGATCATGGCGTGGCTGCGCGAACGCGGCGGCCCCTACGCCGGGTTCAACCAGTCGCTGCTGCTGCGCGTGCCGCCCGCCCCGGACAGTGCCGGGCTGGTCCGCGCGGTCCAGGCGGTCCTCGACCGGCACGACATGCTGCGCGCAGTGCTGTGCCGCTCGGACGACGGGCGGTGGACGCTGGAGACCCGGCCCGTCGGCGCGGTGCGCGCCGAGGAGTGCGTACGCCGGGTCGCGCTGCCGCCCGGCGGCGAGGAGGCCGACTGGGCGCGGACCATCGCCGACCACGGCGAGGCGGCACGGCGCGAACTCGCCCCGGACGCCGGCGTCATGACGAGGGTCCTCTGGTTCGACGCGGGCCCGGACCGCGAGGGCCGGCTGCTGGTGATCGCCCACCACCTGGTCGTCGACGGAGTGTCGTGGCGTGTCCTCGCCCCGGACCTGATGTCGGTCTGGCACGACCGTACGGCCGGCTCCGCGGCCGAACTCGCGTCCGTCGGCACCTCCTTCCGCGGCTGGTCGCACCGGCTCGCCGAGCAGGCGCCCACCCCTCAGGTGCGGGACGAGCTGCCCTTCTGGCGGGCCGTGGGCGCCACCGCCGATCCGCTGCTCGGCCACCGGCCGCTGGATCCCGCCAGGGATACCGTCGGTACCACCCGCCGGGTCACCGCCGAACTGCCCGCCGAGGACACGGCGCCGCTGCTGACGACGGTGCCCGCGGTGCTGCGCGCCGCCGTGGACGAGGTCCTGCTGAGCGGCTTCGCGCTGGCGCTGGGACGCTGGCGGGCCGACGGCGGATCCGCCGCGTACCCGCAGGGACCGGCCCGGCACACCGCGGTCCTCGTGGACCTGGAGGGCCACGGCCGTGACGAGGCGGGCGAGGAAGCGGACCTGAGCCGCACCGTCGGCTGGTTCACCACCCTGTACCCGGTCGCGGTCGACCCCGGTGTCGTCTGGCGCGAGGGTGACGCGGCGGCCGCGGGAGAGGGTCTGCGCGCCGTCAAGGAGCAGCTGCGCGCAGTGCCCCGCAAGGGCCTCGGCCACGGTCAACTGCGGTATCTCGACCCGGAGTCGGCCGACGAGCTCGCCGGGGCGGCGACGCCGCAGATCGGGTTCAACTACCTGGGCCGGGTGCGGGTGGACGCCGGCGCGGAGCGCTGGGGAGGCGCGCCCGAGGACGTCCGGATCGCCTCCGCCGACCCGGACATGCCGTGCGCCCACGCGCTGGAGATCAGCGCGATCACTCATGACACCACGTCAGGACCACGCCTGCGGGCAACACTCAGCTGGCCCGAAGGCCTCATCGACGAGCGGCGGGTCCAGGCCCTGGCCGACCTCTGGTTCGCCGCACTCGGATCGCTGGTCCGGCACGCGGCGGACCCGGCGGCGGGCGGACACACCCCGTCCGATCTGCCCCTGATCGACCTTACCCAGGAAGAAATCGACGAGCTGGAGGCAGAGCTGTGAGCGGAGACCTGTTGACCCGTCTCCTGGTGGGCGCCGCCGTGATGATGGTGCTGTGCCGGGTCCTCGCGGCGCTCGCCGCCCGGGTCGGGCAGCCGCCCGTCGTCGCCGAGATGGTGGCCGGCATCGCCCTCGGACCCTCGCTGTTCGGGCTGGTGCTGCCGGACGCCCAGGCGTGGGTGTTCCCGGCCGACGGCACACCGGTGCTGTACGCGCTCGGCCAGCTGGGGATCGCCTTCTACATGTTCCTGGTCGGGCTGGAGTTCAGAGGCTCCCTCGTCCGGGGATCGGGCCTGGCCCGGCGCTCCTTGTCGGTGTCGTTCGCGGGCATGGCCGCTCCGTTCGTGCTCGGGATAGCGGCGACCTACGTGGTCTTCCGGGCCCAGCCCTCGACCGTACCGGAGAAGGGCCTGATCGAAGGAGCCCTGTATGCCGGGGTGGTCGCCTCCGTCACGGCCCTGCCCATGCTCGCGCGGATCATCGAGGAGGAGGGCCTGCTCGGATCCCGCGCCGCGACGGTCGCGCTCGGCGCGGCCGCCGTGGACGACGTGGTCGCCTGGGTGGGGATCGGGCTGATGCTCACACTCACCGGGGCGGGCCATATCGACCCGCTGCTCACGGTGGCCGGTTTCACCGTGTTCGTCGCGCTCCTGTTCACCGTGGTGCGGCGCGCACTGCGCACCTTCCTCGCGACCTCCCTGGACCGGGGCGGGCAGGGATTCCTCCCGCTGGTGTGCGCGCTGCTCTTCGCGGCCTGCGCCGCCACCGAGTTCCTCGGCCTGCACGTGCTGATCGGCGCGTTCGTGCTGGGCCTGGCCTTCCCCAAGAGCGAGGCGCTGTCCCGCTGGGAGGCGTCCGTCCGGCCGTTCGCGGTGGGCGTGCTGCTGCCCTTCTACTTCGTCTACACGGGGCTGCGCACACAGATCCAGGCCCTCGACGCGGGCCCCCTGCTCCTGGGCGTGGGAGTACTCCTCGCCGCGTCGGTGATCGGGAAGCTGGGCGCCTGCGCGCTGGCGGCCCGGCTCCAGGACCCCGGCTGGCTGCCGGCGCTCCGGATCGGCGTCCTGATGAACACGCGCGGCCTCGTCCAGCTCATCGCGCTCAACATCGGCCTGGAATCCGGACTGCTCACCCAGACGTTGTTCACCCAACTCGTGATCGTGGCCGTCCTGTCCACGGTCCTGACGGCGCCCGCACTCTCCCTGACCGCCCGGCTCGAACGCCGTCGCCGCCCGGCGGACGCGCCACCCACAGGAGAGCAGGCGGCGCCGGTCTCCGCTCTCCCCGAAGACCACACCGGTCGACCCGCTCGACCATGAAGAAGGGACTGTACGTGTCAGCACCGACCTCGCCCGTCCTGGCGCCCCACGAGGCGCTCGCCCGCGACGGCTTCGTGGGCCCGTTCCCGCGCTTCGCCGACAACGACACGATCGGCGAAATCGCCGAGTTCTACCAGGACATGCTCGACAACCCGCCCATGCAGCCGCTCTACAAGAGGTACTCGGTACGCGACTGGCACCTGGTCAACGACAAGGTGCGCGAGCTGCTGACCGCACCGGAGCTCCTCGCCAACCTGCAGCTGGCCACCGGCGCCGAGTCGATGATCCTCTGGCGCACCAAGCTCTTCGAGAAGTACCCCGGAGACGGCGCGATCGACTGGCACCAGGAGTACGGCTACTTCGACGGCGAGGAGGTCGGCGGCCACCGCCCGGCCCTCTTCCCCTTCGGCTCGCCCGGAGAGTGGGACTGGACGCTCTGGCTCGCGCTCACCGACGTGTCCGAGGACGACGGAGTGATGGAGTACGTCAAGGGCTCGCAGCGCAGCGCCTACCCGAAGCGCATGGTCAAGCTCACCGAATCCGGCGCCTTCGTCGACCCGCGCAACCGGATCGAGACCAAGGAGGAGCTGCTGTCCCGCGCCGCCGACAACAGCCTCATCCTCGACATCGACACCCGCCGTGTGTACGAGGGCGTCGACCCGCGACAGCACTCGCTCGACGAGCTGTTCGACATCCTCACCGCGCACGTCGACCAGCTGCAGGCCGTCGTCACCGAGCCCTTCGAACTGAAGCCAGGCGACACCCAGACCATGCCGATGAAGGCCGGCGAGTACGTCATCTTCAGCGAGCGCTGCATGCACCGCTCCCGTGCCTCGCTGCCCGGCGCCAAGATGCGCCTGGCCGTCAACGCCCGCTACACCCTCGGCGACACCTGGGTGTACCCGCAGCGCGTCACGGGCGACACCTTCGACGGCTCGAACCTCGACATCAGCGGCCACCGCTGCATCCGCCTCTTCGGCGACCGCTTCAACCCCGCCAACGCCTACCTCTGATCCCGGAACCCGCCGGGCCACGGACCCCCGACCCGCCGACACAGGGCGGGCGGGGGCCGGGCCCGTGCCCGTGCGCCTGACCACGACGTACCGCCGAGTGCGACGCTGCCTGGAGGACGACAAGTGACCCGCAAGACACGTTCCGGCGATGTCCGGCCCGCACTCGACGACGTACTGCCCCTGACCTCCCTGCAGGAAGGCCTGCTCTTCCACTCCCTGTACGACGACCGGCGGCCGGACGTGTACACCGTCCAGCTCGCCGTGGGCCTGGCCGGACCCCTGGACGCCGAGCGGCTGCACGACGCCGCCCGCGCGCTGCTGCGCCGCCACTCCAACCTCCGCGCCGGGTTCCGGATGACCGGGTCGGGCAAGGCGGTCCAGTACATCCCCACGGACACCGAACCGCACTGGCGGGAGACGGACCTGACCGGCCTCGCCCCCGACCGGCGCGCGGCCGCACTCGACGCACTGCGCGAGGAGCAGCGCACCACCCGCTTCGACCTCGACCGGCCGCCGCTCACCCGCTTCCTGCTGGTCCAGGAGGAACCGGAGCTGCACCGCCTGGTCGTCACCAACCACCACATCCTGATGGACGGCTGGTCCGGCCCGCTGCTGCTGCGCGACCTGATGGCACTGTACGAGCACCGGGGCGACACCGCGCGGCTGCCGGCCGTCACCCCCTACCGCACCTTCCTGGGCTGGCTGGCCGGACAGGACACCGAGAGCGGGCTACGCGCCTGGAGCGCGGCGCTGGAAGGGCTCCAGGCGCCGACGCTGCTGGCCCCCCGGGGCGAGACAGCGCCCCCGGTCCGGCCCGAGCAGCTCACCGTGGAGCTGCCGGACCGGCTCGGTGAGGCGCTCCAGCGTCAGGCGGCCGCCCACGCAGTGACCCTGAACACCGTGGTCCAGGCCGTCTGGGCGCTGCTCCTCGGTCGGCTGACCGGCCGGGACGACGTGGTGTTCGGGGCCACGGTCTCCGTCCGGCCGCCGGAGGTCCCCGGCGTACAGGGCATGGTGGGCCTGTTCATCAACACCGTGCCCGTCCGCATCCGGTTGCGGCCCGCCGAGACCTTCGCCGGCCTCCTCACCCGGGTGCAGCGCGAACAGACGCTACTGATGGACCATCAGCACATCGGGCTCGGCGACATCCAGCGGACGGCCGGCCTGGGCAACCTCTTCGACACCACCGTGGTGACCGAGAACTTTCTGGTGGAGCGGGAGTCGCTGGAGCGCGCCGTGGCCGGCGTGCGGCTGACCTCCGCCGACGGGCACGACGCCACGCACTACACCCTCGGTCTGATAGCCGCGCGCTCCGGCGAACGCCTGGAACTGCGCCTGGAGCACCGCCCGGACGCCTACCCGCGCGCCGCCGCCGAGGCCCTCATGCGGCGCTTCAGGCTGCTGCTCGAAGCGCTCGCCTACACCCCCGACCTGCCCACGGGCCGGGTCGGTGTGCTCAGTGCCGACGAACGCCGCGTCCTGCTCGACGAGTTCAACGACACCGCGTCCCCGCTGTCCGGCGACTGTCTCGTCGACATCTTCCAGCGGCGGGCCGCGCGGACCCCCACGGCCGCGGCCGTCGTGCACGACGGCGAGAGCACCGACTACGCCGGGCTCAACGCCCGTGCCAACCGGCTCGCCCGGCACCTGATGGGCCTCGGCATCGGCGCCGAGGACGTCGTGGCCCTCGCCCTGCCCCGCTCCACGCGGACCGTCGCCGCCCTGCTCGCCGTGCTCAAGACCGGTGCCGCGTATCTGCCGGTCGACCTCGACGACCCGGCGGACCGCGTCGCCGGGCTCCTCGCCGACGCCCGCCCCGCCCTGCTGCTCACCGAGTCGGGGCCGCTGCGGCGGCTGCCCGCCACCGACGTCCCCGTCACCCTCCTCGACGACCCGGACACGGCCGAGGCCCTCGGCCGGTGCGCGGCCACGGACCCCGGACCGGCGGAGCTCCTGCGTCCCGTGCACCCGGACCACGCCGCCTACGTGCACTACACCTCGGGCTCGACCGGTACGCCCAAGGGCGTCGTCGTGCCCCGCGGCGCCCTCGCCAACCTCTTCCTCAGCCACCGGGAACACGTCTTCGCGCCCGCCGCGGCCGGCGCCGGGCGGGAACGGCTGCGGGTCGCCCACACTGCCGGTCTCTCCTCCGACGCGCTCTGGCCGCCCCTGCTGTGGATGATCGCCGGACACGAGCTGCACTTGGTCCCCGACGACGTGCGACGCGACGCCCAGGCGCTGTGCCGGTACGTCGCCGAACACCGCGCCGACATCGTCGACGTCACCCCCACCTATGCCCAACTCCTTTTGTCCCAGGGGATCCTGGAGTCCGGCCTGCGGGGCGTCATGGTCGGCGGAGAGCAGGTCGGCGAGGGCCTGTGGAACGACCTGCGGGCCGCAGGCGTCGTGGGCAGGAACTTCTACGGGCCCACCGAGACGACCGTCGACTCCCTCGTCGCCTCGCTCCAGGACGACGAACGGCCCGTCATCGGACGCCCCGTCGGCAACACCCGGGTGTACGTGCTCGACGGCGGGCTCCAGCCGGTGCCGCCGGGCACCGGCGGCGAGCTCTACATCGCCGGCGCCGGACTGGCCCGCGGCTATCTGGGCCGCGCGGCGCAGACCGCGGGACGGTTCGTCGCGGACCCGTTCGGCGGCCCGGGCGAGCGCATCTACCGGACCGGGGACCTGGTGCGCCAGCGCGCCGACGGCGTGGTGGAGTACCTCGGACGCACCGATGAGCAGGTCAAGATCCGCGGCTTCCGCGTCGAGTTGGGCGAGGTCGAGGAGACCCTGCGGGAACTGGGCGACCTGGCCCAGGTCGCGGTCGTGGTCCACGAGGTGACCCCCGGCGACCGGCGGCTGGTCGGCTACGCCGTGCCGCGCCCCGGTGCCGTGCTCGACCCCGACGCGCTGCGCCGGGCCGCCGCCGCGGCGCTGCCCGCCCACATGGTCCCGGCCGCCGTCATGGCCCTGGACGCCCTCCCGCAGCTTGCCACGGGCAAGGTGGACCGCAAGGCCCTGCCGGCACCGGAGTTGACCGGCAGCCGCGACGCCCGCGGCCCGCGCGACCCGCGGGAGGAAGTGCTGTGCGGCCTGTTCGCCGAGGTCCTCGGCGTGGCACGGGTCGGTGTCGACGAGGGCTTCTTCGACCTGGGCGGGCACTCGCTGTCCGCGACCCGTCTGGTGAGCCGGATCCGGGCGACGCTCGGTACCGAGCTGCCGGTCCGCGCGCTCTTCGAGGCGCCGACGGTGGCCGCGCTCGCGGAGCGGCTCACGCACGCCGACGAGCGGCCGGCCGAGCCCGTGGTGCCGGTGGCACGGCCCGAGGTGGTGCCGCTGTCGTCCGCCCAGCGCCGGATGTGGTTCCTCAACCGGCTCGGCGGCCAGGCCTCCGCGTACAACATCCCGGTGGCCGTGCGGCTCCGCGGGGATCTGGACCGAGGAGCGCTGCGCGCCGCGCTCGCCGACGTCGTGGCCCGGCACGAGGCGTTGCGGACGCTCTTCCAGGAGACCGGCGGTGAGCCGCACCAGGTGGTCCTCGACGCCGCGGATGCCGTCCCCGCGCTCGACGTGGTCGAGACGGACGAGACAGGGCTGGCCCGGGAGATGTCCGAGTGCATCGGCCGGGGCTTCGACCTGGCCGGCGAACTCCCGCTGCGCGCCCGGCTCGTCGCCCTTGCGCCACGCGAGCACGTACTGGTCCTGGTCACCCACCACATCGTCAGCGACGGCTGGTCGTCGGCACCGCTCGCCAGGGACCTCGGGACGGCCTACACCGCGCGGTGCGAGGGACGTGCCCCCGCATGGCGCCCCCTGCCCGTCCAGTACGCCGACTACACGCTCTGGCAGCACCGGCACCTGGGTGCGGAGGACGACGAGGACAGCCGGATCAGCCGTCAGCTCGCCCACTGGACCGAGACCCTGCGGGACCTCCCGGACAGCCTGGACCTGCCCTTCGACCGGCCCCGGCGCACGGCCGAGGGAACGCCGGGCCGCACCGTGCGCTTCACGCTCGGCGCGGAGCTCCACGGCCGCATGGCCGCCCTCGCCCGGGCCCGCGGTGCGACCGTCTTCATGACGCTTCAGGCCGGTCTGGCCGCACTCCTGTCCCGGCTGGGCGCGGGAGACGACATCCCGATCGGCGCCCCGATCGCCGGGCGCACGGACGAGGCGACCGAGGACCTCGTCGGCCTGTTCCTGAACACCCTCGTCCTGCGGACGGACACCAGCGGCGACCCGAACTTCCGGGAGCTGATGGACCGGGTGCGCGCCGTCGACCTGGCGGCCTACGCGCACCAGGACCTGCCGTTCGAGCGGCTCGTGGAGGTGCTCAAGCCCGATCGCGTCCCGGGCCGCAACCCGCTCTTCCAGGTGTCGCTCACCCTGGACAACGCCCCCGACGCGCACCTGGCGCTGCCCGGCCTGGAGGTGGCCCCGGAGCCGCTGTCTGGCGCGGCGGTCAAGCTCGACCTGCTGTTCAACCTCCGTGAGCGGCGCGGCGCCGACGGCAGCCCCGGCGGCATCGAGGGCATCGCGCAGTACAACGCGGACCTGTTCGACCACGCCACCGTGGAAACCCTCATGGAGCGTCTGGAGCGGCTGCTGCGCGCCGCCGTGGCCCAGCCCGGCCGCCCCCTCAGCGGCCTCGACCTGCTCGACTCCGGCGAGCGCACCCGGCTCCTCGCCGAATGGGGCACGGGGGAGGGCGGCCACCCGGATGCGGACCCGTCCGCGCTGCTCCCCGCCCTCTTCGAGCGGCAGGTGTACCGGACGCCGGACGCGCCCGCGGTCACCGACGGCGATACCGCGCTCTCGTACGCGGAACTGAACGCCCGAGCCAACAGGCTGGCCCGGCTGCTGATCGACCAGGGCGCGGGCCCCGAGCGGCTGGTGGCCGTGGCGCTGCCCCGGTGCACCGATCTGGTCGTCACCCTGCTCGCGGTGCTGAAGTCCGGTGCCGGCTACCTCCCCGTGGAACCGGACCTCCCCGCCGACCGGGTCGCCGCCATGCTGGCCGACGCCCGGCCCGTCCAGGTGGTCACCGGCAGCGGCGTCGCCGCCCCGCTGCCGGCCACCGCGATCCGGCTGGACGCGCCCGCGACCCGGGCCGCGCTGGCCGCCTGCCCGGCGGACGACCCGGACGACGGCGACCGGACGGCACCGCTCACCCCGCGCCACCCGGCCTACGTCATCTACACCTCCGGAACCACCGGCCGCCCCAAGGGCGTGGTGATCGAGCACCGCTCCCTGCGCGAGTACCTCGGCTGGGCCGCCGCCCGTCATCCGGGCACGCGCGGTGTGACGGCGGTGCACTCGCCCGTCTCCTTCGACCTGACGGTCACAGCGCTGTACACGCCCCTGGTGTCCGGCGGCTGCGTACGCATCGTCGACCTCTTCGGCGCCTCGGGTCCGGGGCCCGAGGTGACGCCCGAGCCCGGCTTCGCCTCCTTCATGAAGATCACGCCGAGCCATCTTCCGCTGCTGTCCGCCCTCGACGACGGCTTCTCCCCCTCGGAGGAACTCGTCGTCGGCGGCGAGGCGCTGACCGGCCGTGACCTCGAGCGGTGGCGGCGCCGCCATCCCGGGGCCACCGTCGTCAACGCCTACGGACCCACCGAGTCCACCGTCAACTGCACCGAGTTCCGGGTGGCGCCCGGCGACGCCCTGCCCGACGGGAACGTCCCCATCGGCAGGCCACGGGGCAACTGCCGGGTCCTGGTCCTCGACGACGCACTCCAGCCCGTGCCCGCGGGAACCGTGGGACAGCTGTACCTCGCCGGACCGCAGCTCGCGCGCGGCTATCTGGGCCGGCCCGCGCTGACTGCCGAGCGGTTCGTCGCCGACCCCCTCGGCGGCCCCGGCGAGCGCGTGTACCGGACCGGCGACCTGGTGCGCTGGCGCGCCGACGGAAACCTGGAGTTCGTCGGCCGGGCCGACGACCAGGTCAAGATCCGCGGATTCCGCGTCGAACTCGGCGAGATCGAGGCCGCGCTCGCCACGCACCCCACGGTCGGCCAGGCCGTGGCGACGGTGCGCGAGGACCGCCCCGGGGACAAGCGGCTGGTGGCGTACTGCGTGCCCGCCGACGCCGACGCCGACGCCGACGCCGGCGCCGGGGCAGGGAAGCACGGGACGCCGGACCCGGCCGCACTGCGCCGGTTCGTCGCCGGACACCTGCCGGAGTACATGGTCCCCGCGGCGATCGTGGTCCTCCCCGAGCTGCCGCTGACCGCCAACCGCAAGCTGGACCGCGCCGCCCTGCCCGCGCCGCGCCACGGTGCGGCGGAGCAGGCCCAGGGGCAGCGCACCCCGCACGAGGACATCCTCCGTGGCCTGTTCGCGGACGTCCTGGGCACCGACGAGGTCGGCCCGGACGACAGCTTCTTCGCACTCGGCGGCCACTCGCTCCTCGCGATCCGGCTCCTGAGCCGGATCCGCCGGGACTTCTCCGTGCAACTGGGCATCCGCACCCTCTTCGAGACGCCCACCCCGGCGGGCCTCGCCGAGGCGGTGCGCGGCTCCGGCTCGGGACCGCGCCCGGCGCTCGCCCCCGCCGACCGACCCGACCCGCTGCCGCTGTCGTACGCCCAGCGCCGGCAGTGGTTCATCAACCGGCTCGACCCGGACAGCCCGCTCTACAACCTGCCGATCGTGCTGCGGCTGCACGGACCGCTGGACCGGGCGGCCCTGGACGCCGCGCTGGCCGACGTGGTGACCCGCCACGAGAGCCTGCGCACCGTCTTCCCCGAGCGGGACGGCGAACCCGGTCAGCGGATCCTCGACCCCGCGTCCCTGGCCGGCCGGCTGCTGCGCACCGTCGCGGTGACCGAGGCCGACCTCGGCGAAACCGTCGCCGGGGCCGCCCGGGAGGGCTTCGACCTGACGGTGCGCCCGCCGCTGCACACGACCCTCCTCGAACTGGGTGAGCACGACCACGTGCTCGTCCTGGTCCTGCACCACATCGCGGGCGACGCGATGTCGATGCGCCCGCTCGGCGCGGACCTGTCCGCCGCGTACGCGGCGCGCCGGGAGGGCGGGGCCCCGCGGTGGGAGCCGCTGCCGGTCCAGTACGCCGACTACACGCTCTGGCAGCGCGAGGTACTCGGCGACGAGAGCGACCAGGACAGTGAGCTGTCCATCCAACTCGCCTACTGGAAGCAGAAGTTGGCGGAACTGCCCGAGGAGCTCGCGCTGCCCGCCGACCGGCCGCGCCCCGCCACTGGGCCCCAGCGGGGAGCGCGGCTCCGCTTCTCCTGTGACGCCGCCCTGCACCGGCGGCTCCTTGAGCTGGCCCGCGCAACCGGCACCAGCCTGTTCATGGTCGTTCAGGCGGCGTTCGTGACCGTGCTCAGCAAGACCGGCGCCGGTGACGACATCCCGATCGGTACCCCCATCACCGGACGGTCCGACGGGGCCCTGGACGACCTGGTCGGCTTCTTCCTCAACACCCTGGTGCTGCGCACCGACACCTCGGGCGACCCGACCTTCCGTGGGCTGCTCGCGCGGGTCAGGGAAACCGACCTCGCCGCGTACGACCACCAGGAGCTGCCGTTCGAGCGGCTGGTGGAGGAGCTGAACCCGCCGCGTTCGCTCGCCCGTCACCCCCTCTTCCAGGTGGCCCTGACCGTGCAGAGCGGCGGCGGCGCGCAGCTGGCGCTGCCGGGCATCGAGGTCGAGGCCGTGTCGAACGAGACACTGTGGGCGCGCTTCGACCTGTCCCTGGCCCTGGGCGAACTGCGCGACCCCGACGGCGCGCCCGACGGGCTCGACGGCGTTGCCGAGTACTCCGCCGAGCTCTTCGATGCCTCGACGGTCGAGTCGCTGCTGCGGCGCCTGGAGCGGGTGCTCGTCGCGGTGACGGACGACCCCGGCATCCGGCTCGGCGCCCTCGACGTCCTCGACCCGGCCGAGCGGCACGAACTCCTGGTGACCCGCAACGACACCGCGCACCCGGTCCCGCAGGCCCCGGTGCACCGGCTCGTCGAGGCCCAGGCCCGCCGGGCCCCGGCGGCGGTCGCCGTGACGGACAATCAGGTGACGCTTACATACGCCGAGTTGGATGAACGGGCAAACGGCGTGGCGTGCCTGCTCGCCGCGCGGGGCGTGGGGCCGGAGTCGGTGGTGGCGCTCGCCGTGCCGCGGTCCGTGGACGCGGTCGTGGCGATGCTGGCGGTGTCCAAGACCGGTGCGGCGTTCCTGCCGGTGGACGTGGACTTCCCCGCGGAACGCGTGCGTCTCGTCCTCCAGGACGCCGCCCCTGTGCTGGTGCTCGCGACACGGGAGACGGCGGCGAAGCTGCCCGCCGGGCCGGCCGTCCCCACGGTCCTGATCGAGGACACGAGGCCGGTCCCCGAGTGGGCGGCCGCGGTGCCGGCCCTGCCGGAGAATCCCGCGTACATCCTCTACACCTCGGGCTCCACCGGCCGCCCCAAGGGCGTTGTGATCCCGCACGCCGCGCTGTGCAACTTCCTGGCCTCGATGGGCGAGTTGGTGCCGCTGGCGCCGCACGACCGCTGGCTGGCCGTGACGACCTTCGGCTTCGACATCTGTCTGCTGGAGGTCTTCCTGCCGCTGGTCTCGGGAGCGACCGTGCTGGTCGCCGGGCGCGACGTCGTCCGCGATCCCGCGGAGCTGGCCCGCCGGCTGCGTGTTGACGGCGCCACGGTGATGCAGGCGACGCCGAGCCTGTGGCGGACGCTGCTCGACGCCGCCCCGGACGCCGCCGACGGGCTGCGCGTGCTGGTCGGCGGAGAGGCCCTGGACGACGTCCTCGCGGCCCGGCTCGCGGACCGGGCGCTGTCCGTACGGAACATGTACGGCCCGACGGAGACCACCATCTGGTCGACCTCCGCCCCCGTGGTGCCCGGTGGTTCCGTGGTGGTGGGTGGTCCTTTGTGGAATACGCGGGTGTATGTGCTGGATGGTGGTTTGGGTGTGGTGCCGTTCGGTGTGGTGGGTGAGTTGTATGTGGGTGGTGCGGGGGTGGGTCGGGGTTATGTGGGGCGGCCTGGTGTGACGGCTGGGCGGTTTGTGGCGGATCCGTTCGGGGGTGTGGGGGAGCGGTTGTATCGGACGGGGGATTTGGTGCGGTGGACGGTGTCGGGGTTGGAGTTCGTGGGGCGTGTGGATGGTCTGGTGACGGTGCGGGGGTTTCGGGTGGAGTTGGGTGAGGTGGAGTCGGCGTTGCGGGGGGTTGTGGGTGTGTCGGGTGCGGTGGCGTCGGTGGTGGTGGGTCCGGATGGTGGGGGGCGGTTGGTTGGGTTTGTGACGGGTGGGGTGGATCCGGTGGTGGTGCGTGGTGTGGTGGCGGGGGTGTTGCCGGGGTATGCGGTGCCGTCGGTGGTGGTGGGGTTGGCTGAGTTGCCGTTGACGCCGAACGGGAAGGTGGATCGGGGGGCGTTGCCGGTGCCGTTGGTGTCGGGTGGGGTGGGGCGTGGTCCGCGGTCTGCGGGTGAGGAGATTTTGTGTGGTTTGTTTGCCGAGGTTCTGGGTGTGGGGGTGGTGGGGCCGGAGGACGACTTTTTTGCTTTGGGTGGGCATTCGTTGTTGGCGACGCGGTTGGTGTCGCGGGTGCGGGGTGTGTTTGGGGTTGAGGTGCCGGTGCGGGCGGTGTTCGAGGCGCCGTCGGTGGCGGGTCTGGTGGGGTGGGTCGAGTCGGGTGTGGTGAGTGGGCGTGCGGGGGTGGTGGTGCGGGAGCGTCCGGAGACGGTTCCGTTGTCGTACGCCCAACGACGCCTGTGGGTCCTCGGCAAGCTGGCCGACACCGGCCCCCTCTACCACATCTCCCTGGCGGCCCGGATGCACGGCGCCCTGGACCGGAACGCCCTGGAGGGCGCGCTCGCCGACGTGGTGGCCCGCCACGAGAGCCTGCGCACGGTCTACCCCGAAGCGGACGGTGTGCCGCACCAAGTGGTCCTGGACCCCGACGCCGCGCGCCCGCGCCTCGGCGTCCTGGAGGTCCGGCCCGAGGAGGCGGACCGGGCGGTCGGCGCCGTCGGCGCCGAGCCCTTCGACCTGGCCGCCGAGCCTCCGCTGCGGGCGAGGCTGCTCGCGCTCGGGCCGGAGAGTCACCTGCTGGTCCTGGTCCTCCATCACATCGCCGGTGACGCCGGTTCGGTGCGGCCGCTGGTACGGGACCTGTCCACCGCCTACGCGGCACGCCGGGCGGGCGAGGTCCCGCAGTGGCAGCCGCTGCCGGTCCAGTACGCCGACTACACGCTCTGGCAGCGCCAGATACTCGGCGACGACGGCGACCCGGACAGCGAACTGAACCGTCAACTCTCCTACTGGCGGCAGAAGTTGGCGAACCTCCCCGAGGAGATGACACTGCCCGCCGACCGCCCGCGCCCCGCGGAGGCCCGGCACGAGGGCGGCGTCGTCCCCTTCGAGGTGGACCCGGAACTGCACCAGAAGCTGCGGGACCTGGCCCGCGCGCACGGTGCGACGCCGTACATGGTGCTGCACGCCGCGCTCGGCGCGCTGCTGACCCGCCTCGGCGCCGGAACGGACCTGCCCATCGGTGCCGCCGTGTCCGGGCGCGGCGACGAGTCCCTCGACGACCTCGTCGGCTTCTTCGTCAACACCCTGGTGCTGCGCACAGACACCTCGGGCGACCCGACCTTCGACGAACTCCTCGACCGGGTAAGGGAGTCGGACCTCGCCGCCTACGCCCACCAGGACGTCTCCTTCGACCGGCTGGTCGAGGAGATCAACCCGGCGCGCTCCCTCGCCCGGCACCCCCTCTTCCAGGTCATGCTCGTCCTGGACAACTTCACCCGGCCCGAGACCGGACTCGACGGACTGAGCGGCAAGGACCCGGCGGGCGACGCCACGGCCGCCGCCGTGGAGCCGCCGCGCGAGGCGCCCGGCCGGGCCAAGTTCGACCTGTCCGTACGCCTGGTGGAGCAGGCCACCGACGGGGAAGCGGCGGGCCTGGCCGGATCGGTCGCCTACGCGCGCGATCTCTTCGACCGGTCCACGGTCGCGGCGATCGCGGAACGGTTCGTCCGGCTGCTGCGTGCCGTGGTCACCGACCCCGGCCGGCCCATCGGCGAGGCGGAGATCCTGGGCGAGGCCGAGCGCGACCGGCTGCTGCGTGGCTGGAACGACACCGAACGCCCGCTGCCCGCGCTGCTCCTGCCGCAGCTGTTCGAGGAGCAGGTCGCGCGCACCCCGGACGCCCCGGCCGTCATCTGCGGCGCGGACACCGTGTCGTACGCGGAGCTCGACGCCCGCGCCAACCGGGTGGCCCGGCTCCTGGTCGAGCGCGGCGCGGGACCCGAGAGCGTGGTCGCCCTGATGGTGCCGCGCTCCGTGGAGATGATCGTCGCCGTCCTGGCCGCGCTGAAGTCCGGCGCCGCGTACCTGCCGGTGGACAGCGAGTACCCTGCCGACCGGATCGGCTACATGCTCGACGACGCGCGTCCGGTCCTCGCCGTGACCACCCGGGCGACCGCGGACCGTCTGCCGTCCGCCTTCGGCCGGATCGTCCTCGACGACCCGGCCACCGCCGAGGAGCTGTCGCGCCGTTCTGCGGCCGACCTCACCGACGCCGACCGGCGGGCCCCGCTCACCCCGCGCACTCCCGCCTACGTGATCTACACGTCCGGCTCCACCGGCCGGCCCAAGGGTGTGGTCGTGGAGCACCGCTCCGTCCCGAACATCGTGCTGGCCAGGATCGGGGCGTACGGCATGGGGCCGGGCAGCCGGGCGCTGCAGTTCGCCTCGCTCAGCTTCGACGCGGCCGTGTCCGAAATCTGCACACCGCTGTGCGCGGGAGCCTGCCTCGTGCTGGGCCCCGCCGACATGCTCGACCAGGCCGACCGGCTTCCCACGCTGATCCGGCAATACGGGGTGACGCACGCGACGCTGCCGCCCGCGATCCTCGCCCAGCTCCCCGACGACAGCCTGCCCTCCGTGGTGAACCTGGTCATCGCGGGCGAGGCGGCGCTGGCGTCCCTGGTGCCCAAGTGGGCCGCCGGACGCCGGATGTTCAACGCGTACGGCCCCACCGAGACCACCGTCTCGTGCACCATGGCCGGGCCGCTGCCGGCCGTGCCGGGCGTGCCGCCGATCGGCGGGCCGCTGCCGAACGCCCGCGTGTACGTCCTCGACGACGCGCTGCGGCCCGTCCCGGTCGGCGTGCCCGGAGAGCTGTACGTGTCCGGCCTCGGCGTGGCCCGCGGCTATCTGGGGCGTACGCCACTGACCGCGGAACGCTTCGTGGCGGATCCCTACGGCCCCGCCGGAAGCCGCATGTACCGCACAGGTGACCTGGCGCGCCGGCGGGCCGACGGCCGGCTGGAGTTCGCCGGCCGCGCGGACGACCAGGTGAAGATCCGCGGCTTCAGGATCGAACTGGGCGAGATCCAGAGCGCGTTGACGTCCTGCCCCGAGGTGGGCCGGGCCGTCGCCGTCGTACGGGAGGACCAGCCCGGCCGCAGGCGGCTGGTCGGCTATGTGACCCCGGCGCCGGGCACCGACACCGAGGCCGACACCGAGCGGATCCGCGCCCGGCTCGCCGAGCTCCTGCCCGAGCACATGGTGCCGACGGCGGTGGTGGTGCTCGACCGCATACCCCTGACCGTGAACGGCAAGGTGGACCATGCGGCCCTGCCCGCGGTCCGGCAGGTCGCGGCCGACACCGCACGCCGCCCCGGCGACCCCCGGGAGGAACTGCTCTGCCAGGTGGTCTCGGACGTGCTCGCGCTACCCCGGATCGGCGTCGACGAGAACTTCTTCGCCCTGGGTGGCGACAGCATCAGCGCGCTCCAGGTCGCCAGCCGGGCACGCGCCGCCGGACTGGTCGTCACCCCCAGGGACCTGTTCCGGCACCAGACCGTGGCCGAACTCGCCGCGGCCGTACGCGAGTCCGCGCCCCAGGACCACCGGCGTCGCGACGACGGCGTCGGCGCCGTACCGGCGACCCCCGTCATGCGCTGGCTCGCCCAGCGGCGCGGCCCGGTCGCGCACCTCAACCAGTCGGTCCTGCTGACGGTGCCCGCACTGGGACTCGATGCACTCGTCGCCGCCGTGCAGAGCCTGCTCGACCACCACGACGCGCTGCGCGCCACCCTGGTCGGCGGCGCCACCAAGGTCACCTGGGGCCTGAAGGTCGCCCCGAGCGGCGACGTCCCTGCGCGGGAGCGCGTGCGGCGGGTGGACATCACCGCTCACCCGGACGGCTCCCCGGAGCTCGCCGCCCTGGTCGCCCGGGAGGGCGAGGCCGCGCGGGACCGCCTGGACCCGGAGTCCGGGTCGATGTTCCAGGTGGTGTGGTTCGACTCGGGGCCCGAACGCCCGGGGCGACTGCTGCTGATCGCCCACCACCTGGTTGTCGACGGGGTGTCCTGGCGCATCCTGGTGCCCGACCTGGCCCAGGCGTGGCGGACCGCCGCGGCCGGCGGCGAACCCCGGCTCGCCCCGGTGGGCACCTCGCTTCGGCGCTGGTCCCAGCTCCTCCTCGCCGAGGGCCAGGACCCGGAACGCGCCGCCGAACTGGACCTGTGGACCGGCATGCTGGACGGCGACGACCCCCGCATCGGCGCCGGGGCGCTCAGGCCCGCCCGGGACACCCGGGGGACGGCCGAGTACCTGACCGCCACCCTGCCCGCCGACCTCACCGGCACGCTGCTCACCTCCGTACCGGAGACGTTCCAGGTCCGCATGAACGACATCCTGCTGACCGGGCTCGCACTCGCCGTCGCCGACTGGCGGGAGCGGCACGGCTGGGGCAGCGACCGCACTGTCCTGCTGGACGTGGAGGGCCACGGCCGGGAGGAGATCGCCGACGAGATCGACCTCTCCCGCACCGTCGGTTGGTTCACCAGCGTGTTCCCGCTGCGGCTCGACCCGGGAGAGCCGGACCCGGGCCGGGTGCCGGCAGGGGAGCCCGCGGTGGTCGACGCCCTCAAGCGGATTAAGAGCCGCCTGAGGGAACTCCCCGACAACGGGCTGGGATTCGGACTGCTGCGCTACCTCAACCCGGACACGGCCGGCGTCCTCGCCCCGTACGGCTCCCCGCAGATCGGCTTCAACTACCTGGGCCGGATGAACGGCGGCGCCCTCGACGGCGAGAGCCCGGCGCCCACCGAGTGGTCGGTCAGCACGGACCTCGCCGCCGGCGTCGACCCGTCCGACGGCGACCTGCCGTTCGCCCACGCCCTCGAACTGGCGGCGGCCGTCCGGGACCTGGCCGACGGGCCCCGGCTGAGCGTCAGCTGTGCCTGGCCCGCCGCGCTGTTCCCCGCCGAGGAGGTCCAGGACCTGCTCGACACCTGGCTGCGGGTGCTGCGCGCCCTGGCCGACCGGGCCGGGCGGCCGGGCGCCGGCGGACTCGTCCCCGCCGACCTGCCGCTCGTCTCCGTCACCCAGGAGGAGATCGACGCCTGGGAGGCCGAGCCGGACGGCGTCGAGGACGTCCTGCCGCTCTCGCCGCTCCAGGAAGGACTGTTCTTCCACGCCCTGTTCGCGGGCACCGGCCCCGACGTCTACACCATGCAGACCACGCTCGACCTGACAGGCCCGCTGGACGCCACGGCGCTGCGGGCCGCCGGGCAGGGCGTCCTGGACCGCCACCCCAACCTGCGGGCCGGGTTCCGCCACCGCGGCGGGGGCGACAGCGTCCAGATCGTCCCCCGGCAGGTCGAACTGCCCTGGACGGAGGTGGACCTGTCCGGGCTCGACGAGCCCGCCAGAGCGGCCGAGTCGGCACGGCTGACCGATGACGCCCGCACCCAGCGGTTCGATCTCGGCCGGCCGCCGCTGATCCGGTTCACCCTGATCAGGCTCGGCGAGGACAGACACCGGCTGCTGATCCTCAAGCACCACATCCTGCTCGACGGCTGGTCGGTGCCGCTGTTCATGCGCGACCTGTTCGCGCTCTACCGGCACGGCGACCAGGGCGCGCTGCCGTCGGTCGTCCCGTACCGCGGCTATCTCGACTGGCTGTCGCGGCAGGACCGCGCGGCGACCGAGGCGGCCTGGCGCGAAGCCCTGGCCGGTGTCTCGGAGCCCACGCTCCTGGCGGGTGCCGAGCCGAGCCCGCCGACCGAGATGCCCCGCAATGTCGTCCGTGACCTGCCCGCCTCGCTCACCACGGTGCTCCAGGAGCAGGCGGCACGGTCCGCGACCACCGTCAACACGTTCCTGCAGGGGGCGTGGGCGGTGCTGGCCGGCCGGCTGCTCGGCCGCGACGACGTGGTCTTCGGGACCACGGTCTCCGGCCGCCCGCCGGAGATACCCGGCATCGAGTCCATACTCGGCCTGTTCATCAACACCATCCCGGTCCGGGTCCGGCTGAGGCTCGGCGAGACCTGGCAGGAGCTGACGGCCCGCATCCAGCGCGAGCAGACCGCGCTCAGCGCCCATCACCAGCTCGGACTCGCCCGCATCCAGCAGCTGGCCGGCGCCGGCGAACTCTTCGACGCGCTGGTGGTCTACGAGAACTTCCCCGCGCCCACCTCCGGGGCGTCGACGGACACCGGGCTGAGCGCCAAGGCCAGGGAGGGCCGCGCGGCGGCGCACTACCCGCTCGCCCTGATCGCCAACATGACACCGACGGGACTGCGGCTGCGCCTGGACTACCGGCCCGAGCTCCTCGCCCACGAGCGGGTCGAGGAGCTCCTGGACCGCCTCGTACGCGTCCTGGAACAGGTTGTCGGCGACCCGCGGCGGCCCGTCGGGCGGATCGACGTCCTCGATCCGGCCGAGCGGCGACAGCTCCTGGACGGCTGGAACGGCGACGCGTTCACGCCGGCCGCCGCCCGGCCCGCCACGATTCCCGGCCGGTTCGCCGACGCCGTGGCCCAAGGGCCCGAGGACACGGCGATCCGCCACCTCGACCAGCGGCTCACCTACCGTGAGCTGGACGAGCGCGCCAACCGGCTTGCGCGGCTCCTCGGCCAGCTGGGGGTGGGCCGGGAGACCCGTGTGGCGGTGCTCCTCGACCGGGGCGTCGACCTCGTCGTCGCCGTCCTCGCCGTCCTCAAGGCCGGTGCCGTGTACGTACCGCTGGAGCCCGACACCCCGGAGCTGCGCCAGCAACTGCTTGTCTCCGAGACCGCCGCGCCCGTTCTGCTCACCCACGAGGGACTCACGCCCGCGTGGACCGCCGGGCCCGACGCGGGGGTGCGGGTCGTCGCGGTCGACAGCGACCCCCGGGTGTCCGGCCAGGACGTCACCGCGCCGCACGTCGACGTGGCACCCGACCAACTGGCCTACGTCATCTACACCTCCGGATCCACCGGCACCCCCAAGGGCGTCGCCGTCACCCACCAGAACGTGGTGGAACTCGCGGCGGACCGCTGGTGGGGCCTCGACAGCCGCCGCAGGGTGCTCTTCCACTCGCCGCACGCCTGGGACGCCTCCACGCTGGAGTGGTGGGTGCCGCTGCTCAACCACGGGGAGATCGTGGTCGCCCCGCCGGGCAAGCTCGACCTGGACGCCCTCGCTGCCCTCGTGGTCGAGGAGCGCGTCACCGGCCTGTGGGCCTCCGGAGGTCTGTTCCGGCTGCTCGCCGAGGAACACCCGGAGTGCTTCGCGGCCCTGAGCGAGGTGCGCACCGGCGGCGACGTGGTCCCCGCGGACGCGGTGCGCAGGGCACTGCGCGCCTGCCCGGACACGGTGGTCACCGCCGGGTACGGGCCGACCGAGACCACGGTGTTCTCCACCCGGCACTCGATGCGCGCGGGCGACCCGGTGCCGGAGAGCGTGCCCATCGGCCACCCGCTGGACGGCACCCGGGCCTACGTCCTCAGCCCGGGCCTCGAACCCGTGCCGGTGGGCGTCGTCGGCGAGCTGTACCTGGCGGGCTCCGGGGTGTCGCGCGGCTACGAGAACAACCCGGCCATGACGGCCGAGCGCTTCGTCGCCGACCTCTACGGCCCGCCCGGCACGCGCATGTACCGCACCGGCGACCTCGTCCGCCGGCGCGCGGACGGGCTCATGGAGTTCGCCGGGCGCGCCGACGAGCAGGTCAAGCTGCGCGGATTCCGGGTGGAGCTGCGCGAGGTGGAGGTCGCCGTCACCGGCCACCCCGGGATCGGACAGGCGGTCGCGCTGGTCCGGGAGGACCGCCCGGGCGACAAGCGCCTGGTCGCGTACGTGGTGCCGGACGCCGGCTCGCCGGCCCCCGACCTGGCCGCCCTGCGGGAGCGGCTGGCCGGTCTGCTGCCGGAGTTCATGGTGCCGTCCGCCTTTGTCGTCCTCGACCGGCTGCCGCTGACCGACAACACCAAGCTGGACCGTGCGGCGCTGCCCGCGCCCGACCACCGGGCCGAGCGCACTCGCCCGCCGCGCACCCCTCAAGAAGAGGTGCTGTGCGGTCTGTTCGCCGACGCGCTCGGCGTGCCCGAGGTCGGCCTCGACGACGACTTCTTCATGTTGGGCGGCAACTCGCTGACGGCCGCGGCGCTCGTCAGCCGCATCCGCGCCACCCTGGGATCCGGGCTGAGTGTGCAGGCGCTGTTCACCGCGCCCAACGTCGCGGCGCTGGCGCGTCGGCTGGAGCCGGACACCGGCCCCGACGAGCACGGCGGCCTGGAGGTACTGCTGCCACTGCGGACCACCGGAGACGAGGCCCCGGTCTTCTGTTTCCACGCCGGCGGCGGACTGAGCTGGCGGTACGCCGGACTGCTGCGGCACCTGCCGTCCGAGCACCCGGTGTACGGACTGCAGGCCCGCGCCTACAGCACGCCCGGCTACCGGCCGACCGGCGTCGAGGAGATCGCCGCGGACTTCGTCGAGCAGATCAGGAAGGTACGGCCCACCGGCCCCTACCACCTGCTCGGCTGGTCCTTCGGCGGACTTGTCGCCCACGCCGTGGCCGCGCGGCTCCAGGAGGACGGCGACGAGGTCGCCACGCTCGCCCTGCTCGACGCCTACCCGGTCGAGGCGGGCACCGCGCCGCCTGCGGCGGCCGGCGACGGCGGCGAACTGCTGCGTGCCCTGCTGGAAGTGACGCACGCGGCGCCTTCCTCGCCCGGCACCGAAGCCATCACCCGTCAGGAGGCGGCCGCGGCGCTGCGTGCCCTCGGCAACCCGCTCATGGAACTGCTCGCCGACCGGCTCGACACGGTCCTGGAGACCTTCGAGGACCACGTGGACCTTCGGCACGCGTTCGTCCCGCGGGTGTTCCGCGGGGACGCGCTGCTCTTCGCTGCCCTGCCCGACGGCGCCGGCGCCGGCGCCCAAAGCCGGGCCGAGCGCTGGCAGCCGTACGTCGAGGGACGGGTGCACGCCCACGGGGTGCGCTGCACCCACGAACACATGATGGATCCGGAGCCGCTCGCCGAAATCGGGCGGATCGTCACCGCGCGGCTGCGTCGCACCGAGAAGGGAACGGACGGCTGATGGGCCAGGACATCTACGAGATCGGTGAGATACCGCCGCTGGGGGAGGTGCCGCGTTACATGCACGCGGCCATGATCCGGCAGGAGCGCTACGGCGCGCCCGCCGACGCCATACGCATCGAGCAGACCGAGGTGCCGCCGGTCGGCCGGGGCCAGATCCTGCTCCTGGTGATGGCGGCCGGGGTCAACTACAACGGCGTGTGGGCCGCGCTCGGCGCGCCCGCCGACGTCATCGCGGCCCGCCGCAAGCAGGGCGATCCGCACGACTTCCACATCGCGGGCTCCGAAGGGGCCGGGGTGGTGTGGGCGGTCGGCGAGGGCGTCACCCAGTACCGCGTCGGCGACGAGGTGATCGTGGGCGGGGTCCGCTGGGACGAGTCCGCCCCCGACATCCGGCTCGGCACCGACCCCACCGCCTCCCGGTCGCAGCGCGCCTGGGGCTATGAGCTCAACTACGGTTCCTTCGCCCAGTTCACGGTCGTCGACGAGTACCAGTGCCACCCGAAGCCGCAGCGGCTGACCTGGGAGGAGGCCGGCTGCTTCCTCGGCGGCGGCTCCACCTCGTACCGCATGCTGACCAACTGGCACCCGCACCATGTGCGGCCCGGTGATCCGGTGCTGATCTGGGGCGGCTCCGGCGGCCTCGGATCGATGGCCATCCAGATCGTCAACCACTTCGGCGGGATCCCCGTCGCGGTCGTTTCCGACGACGCCAAGCGGGACCACTGCATGCGGCTCGGCGCCCACGGGGTGGTCAACCGGAGTGAGTTCACCCACTGGGGCGACCTGCCCGGCCCCGACGACACCGCGGCCTACGGCGCGTGGCTGGACGGCGCGCGCTCCTTCGGCCGGCGGATCTGGGAGGTGCTCGGCGAGCGCCGGTCACCGCGCATCGTCCTCGAACACCCGGGCCGGGACACGCTCGCCACGTCGGTGTACGTCTGCGACAACGCCGGCATGGTGGTGACCTGCGCGGGCACCAGCGGCTACATGGGCCACATCGACCTGCGCTTCGTGTGGATGTTCCAGAAGCGGCTCCAGGGCTCGCACGCGGCCAACGTGCGCGAGACCCGGGCGATCATTGACCTGGTGGCGGCCGGACGCGTCGATCCCTGCCTGAGCGAGACCGTGCCCTTCGAGGAGATCGGCCGGGCCCATCAGCAGGTGTACGAGAACCGGCATGCGGCGGGCAACACCGCGGTGCTCGTGAACGCCCCGGGCCCCGGCCTGACGGGCATGCCGTGACCGGCGGACCGCCGGCCGGACGGCACCCGTTCCGGTTCGGTGTGTACGCGGGGGCGCTCTCCGGCATCGGCGCCCTGCGCGCGCTGGCGGTGGGCTCCGAGGAGGCGGGCTACGCGTCCCTGCTCGTCCCCGACCACCTGGACGAGCGCTGGTCGCCCGTGGTCTCGCTGGCCCTCGCGGCCGGCTGGACCTCACGGATCGCCCTGGGCACCCTGATGCTCGCCGCCGACCTGAGACGCCCCGCCGTGCTGTTCAAGGACCTGGCCACGCTCGACCAGGCGGCACCGGGGCGCCTGGAGATCGGCCTCGGCGCCGGCTGGTATCCCCCCGACTTCGCCCGCGCCGGCATCCCCATGGACCCTCCCGGCATCCGCATCGAACGGCTGGCGGAGACCGCGCACATCCTCAAGGAGCTCTGGGAGAAGGGGGCGATCTCGTACGAGGGTCGCCACTGCTCGGCCGTCGACGCGATCGGCGCGCCACGGCCTGGCCCGGCCGCCTGGGTCATGGGAGGGGGTGGCCCCCGGATGCTGCGGACCGCCGTGGAGCACGCGGACATCGTGTCGCTGACCGCGCGGCTCTCCTCCGGCCGCCGTGACAAGCCGCTCGGCGACAACGCCCGCGCCGAGCGGTTCGACGAACGGGTTTGCTGGGTGCGGGAGTTCGCGGCCGCGGCCGGCCGGACCTCCGTCCCGGAGCTGCAGTGCCTGCTCATCGACGCCGCGGTCGTCACCGACTCCGAGGAGTACGCCACGCGCGAGCTGGCCCCCCGCTTCGGCCTGCCGCCCGGCGAGGTCCTGGACTCGCCCGTGGTCCTCGCGGGCACCGTCGACGAGATCTGCGCGCGGCTGCGGGACCGCCGCGAGCGGTTCGGGATCAGCTACTGGGTGCTGCCCGCGGCACGGTGGGAGGAGTTCGTGCCGGTCGTGGAGCGGCTGACCGGCACATGAGCCCTGCCTCCGTCAGCGCAGCAGCCCGCGGTGCGCCGCCCAGCCCGCGGCGATGTCGGCCTCCAGCTGGTTCAGCCGCGCCGTGACCACCTGGTCGAAGCCGTCCATGAAGTACTCGTCACCGGCGCGCGGGGCCACCGAGGCGCGGGCCGTGACGAAGTCCCCGACCAGGTCGAGGAGTGAACGGCCCGGCCCCACCCGCCCGGCGATGTAGCGGTCGGCGCCCTTCAAACCGGGGAAGCCCGCCTCGCGGTACAGGTACACGTCGCCCAGCACGTCGACCTGGACCGCGATCTGCGGATGTGCCCGCGGCCGCATCGTCTCCGGCCGGATGCGCACCAACTCCGCCTCGGTGCCCGACTTGAGGGCGTGCAGGGCGTAGCCGTAGTCGACCCGCAGGGTGGGGGCCAGGCGCCGGGCCTTCTCCTCGAAGGCGAGCAGGATGTCCTGGAGTTCGGTGCGCTCGGCCGCCGAGAGCGCCCCGTCCGGCCGTGCGCTGTAGTCCTCGCGCAGGTTCAGGAAGTCCACGGGCCTGCCGGGGGCGGCGGCGTTCAGCTCGGCGACGAAGTCCAGCACGTCGAGCAGCCGCCGGGCGCGCCCCGGCAGGATGATGTGGTTCAGCCCGAGCCGCACGGGCGTCTCGCGCTCGGCCCGCAGCCGCTGGAAACGCAGCAGGTTCGCCCGCACACGGCCGAAGGCCCGCCGCTTCCCGGTGGTGGCCTCGTACTCCTCGTCGGACACCCCGTACAGCGAGGTGCGGACGGCGCCGAGGTCCCACAGTCCCGGCTGGCGCTCCAGCGTCTGCTCGGTGAGGGCGAAGGAGTTGGTGTACAGCGTCATGGGGAAGCCGCGCCCCGCGGCCCGCCGCACCAGGTCGCCGAGCCCGGGATTGGTGAGCGGCTCCAGGCCGCCGGAGACGTACAGGGACTCGGGGGAGCCGGCGGGCAGTTCGTCGATGACCGAGGCCAGCGCCGCGTTGCCGTCCGCCAGCGCGGAGGCCGGATAGCGCGCCCCCGTCACCCGTACGCAGAAGTGGCACCGGAACATGCAGCTCGGCCCGGGGTACAGGCCGACGATGTGCGGATAGGCGGGCCTGCCCTCCAGGACCGCGTCGAACACCCCGCGCCGCTCCAGCGGCAGCACGGTGTTGGACCAGTACTGGCCGGACGGGCCCGCGGTCACCGCGTCCCGGAGTTCGGGAAGCCGCCCGAAGAGGTCGAGGAGCCGCCGGAAGTGGTCCGTGTCCAGGGCGAGTTCGCGCCGTACCTCCTCCAGCGGCGTGAACGGTCGGTTGCCGTAGTGCCGTGCCAGGGCGACGAGTCGACCGGCGGCGGTGTCCGCCTCGTCCGGTGGGCAGTGGCGGCGCTCCGTCAGCAGGTGCCGCACGGCCGCCGCCGCCGAGTCCGGGTCGTGGCCGGGGGTCGCACAGTGTGCCACCGCCCCGGTACGCGGATCGAGTGCCGACGTCATGTGGGTCGTCCCTTCATCTGCTGCCAACGGGAGGTCACTTCATCGCTGCGGGAGACGACCAGCCGCAGTACGTCGCAGATCCTGCGGATGCTCTCGCGCGTCACGGCCGAACCGGTGGGCAGAGCCAGCACGCGCCCGGCGAGCCGTTCGGTGTGCGGGAGCCGGAAGGTGCGGCCGGACCGGTAGGGCTCCAGTTCATGGCAGGCGGGGGAGAAGTACGGCTTCGCCATGATGTGTTCGGCCTGCAGGATCTCCAGGACGAGGTCCCGGTCGACGCCCGCCACGGACTCGTCGATCTCGATGATCACGTACTGGTAGTTGCGTGACTCCGACGGGTCGTGCGGCACCAGCCGCAGCCCGGGGATTGCGTCCAGCCCCGCGGCGTAGGCGTCGAAGTTCGACCGGTTGTGGGCGACGGCCCGTTCGAATCCGTCGAGCGAGGTCAGCGCCATGGCCGCGGCGGCCTCGCTCATCTTGCCGTTGGTGCCGCCCGCCGGACTGCCGCCCCCCGGTCCCATACCGAAGTTGCGCAGGCTGCGCAGCCGCCCGGCCAGGGCGTCGTCGTCGGTGACGATCGCGCCGCCCTCGAACCCGGCCACCACCTTGGTCGGGTGGAAGGAGAAGACCGACGCGTTGCCGAAGGAGGCGACCGGCCGTCCGTCGAGGGTGCAGCCGATGGCGTGAGCCGCGTCGAAGAAGAGCGGAAGCCCGTGGTCGACGGCGACCTTCTCCAGTTCCGGGGCCGGGCACGTCCGGCCCCACAGGTGCACGCCGAGGATCGCCGAGGTGAGCGGGCCGACCGCCTCGGCCGCGAGGACGGGATCCAGCTGACCGGTCTGCGGGTCGACGTCCACGAACACCGGGTCGAGGCCGACCCAGCGCGCGGCGTGCGCGGTCGCGGCGAACGTGAGCGAGGGCATGATCACCTCACCGCTGAGCTCCAGCGCATGGCAGAGCATCTGGAGCGCGACCGTCGCGTTGCAGGTGGCGACGGAGTTGCGCACACCGGCGAGCTCGGCGGTCCTGGCCTCGAATTCCACGGCCAGCGGGCCGCTGTTGGAGAGCCACTGGTTGTCCAGTGCCCAGTTGAGGCGGTCGAACAGACGGTCACGGTCGACCGTGTTGGGGGAGCCGACGTACAAGGGCCGCAGAAAGGCGTGCACTCCACCGAATATCGCGAGATCGCCTGTGGTCAGTTTCACAACGCTCCCCTGTATATTCGCCTATTCATTCCGCGCGGTAGCGGTCGCATGATTCCGGAATGGGCGGCAGAGCCTTCAGATAACCAACTCCCTTGCCAGAGCGTTATGTTGGCAGAAGAGTCGATGAATTGCGACGGCAGTTTCGCGTACAGGTCGGGTACAGCCGATCCGTGCCCGTATCGTGCACCATTCGAATTCCATGACTCTCGCGATTTCAGGACACCGACCCAAGGGAGTGCCCGCATGACGAACCCGTTCGAGAATCCTGACGGCCGGTATGTTGTGCTGGTCAATCACGAGGACCAGCACTCGCTCTGGCCGGTCTTCGCGGAGGTACCGGCCGGCTGGACGGTCGCCCACCCGGAGGACAGCCGCCAGGCCTGCCTCGACTACATCGAGGAGCACTGGACCGACATGCGGCCCAAGAGCCTCGTCGAGCAGATGGGGGGCCGATGACCGGGTCCGGGGAAGGGGCGGTCCAGGCCCTGCCGAGCCGCACGGTCACCGGCTGGAGCGGCGACGCCGACTACTTCGGCTTCCCCGAGCACTGCGAGTTCCGCCCCGAGCTGGTCGTCGACGTCCTGCGCGGCCGCCGCGCGGGCGTCATCTTCCGGGGCATGGTCGCGCGGGACGTCTGCGCCGAACTCGCCGCCCGGTTCTGGGACAGCCCGGACCGGGAGCGGCGCAGCACCGAGGCCCCCAGCCACCACCTCGGCGCGTACCACTACCACAAGACGACCGAGCACTACCTGGACGAGTCCGAGCGCGGCGCCGCGGCCCTCGACAAGGTGCTCGACCTGCCCGACGACCCGCTGACCACCTTCTACACGGGCCTGGCCGAGGAGCTCGCCCCCGAGGGCGTGGACGTGCGCCTGGCCCGCCATCAGGGGCGCAGCGCGTCCCGCGGCCTGCTGCGCTCCTGGCACGGCGACGGCAGGTACGCCCTGGACCCGCACGAGGACCGCTCCCAGTGCACCGAGCCCCGGCAGGCGGACTTCGAGATCCAGCGGGTGGTCGACCACGAGGTCTGCGCCCTCAACATCTGCCTGGAGAAGGGCGACGGCGGTCGGCTGCTGGTGTGGAACATCCAGCCGGACGACGCGTCCAAGCGGCGGATGGGCCTGCACCACACGGGCTCCCCGTATCCGACCCAGACCCTGGACGGCATCGAGTGCCGGTGGATCGACGTCCACCCGGGAGACGTCTACGTCTTCAACGGCTCCCATGTGCACGCCGTGGAGCCCAACTCCGACCCCGGCAGCAGGCGCACCACGTTGGCGGGGATCTTCGGGTTCATCGACGACGGCACAGTGGTCTCATGGACGTGACCGCCCGGCACCGACGCGGCGGGGAGAACCACGGGTGAAGGCCCTCGTCCTCGCGGGCGGCACGGGCACCCGGCTGCGGCCGATCACCCACTCGACCGCCAAGCAGCCGGTCCCGTTCGCCGGCAGGCCCGTGCTCTGCCACGTCCTGGAAGACGTGGCGGACAGGGAGACCACGTCGTCGGCGTGTACCTGTTCACCCCGGCGGTCCACGGGGCGGTGCGCGCCATCTCCCCGTCCTGGCGCCGCGAGCCGGAGAACACCCACGCCGCCCAGTGGCTGACCGACCGGGGCGCCGACATCCGCTCCACGGCCCACTCCGGCTACTGGAAGGACACCGGCAACATCGCGGACTGGGCGCGACGGAGTTCGTGCGCACCAATGTCCTCGGCACGCAGATGCTGCTTGAGGCCGCGCTCCGGAAGGACTTCGACACCGGGCTCGCCGAGACGGTCCAGTGGTACCGCGACCACCGCACCCTGATGGGAGCCGCCCGTCCGGCGTGCCGCACCGTGAAGGCGGCGTGCCGCACGGCCAACCAGCCGGGGGCGGCGGGGCGTCAGCGCCCCCGCACCCCCTCGGCGTGGACCTTCTCCAGGACCCGGACCGCCGCCCCCAGCCCGTCCTCCGCGCCGAGCAGCGCGCCGAAGCGGGCGGCGGCGGCCGCGATCCCCGGGTCCGTCACCGCGTGCCGGATGTCGGCGGCGAGCCCCTCGGGGGTGAGGTCGCGCTGCATGACGGGGGGCGGGGCCACCCCCAGCCGGTTGAGGTGCTCGCCCCACATCCGCTGGTTCGTCTCGAACGGGCAGATGACCTGGGGGATTCCGGCGCGCAGCGCGTCGTTGTACGTGCCGGGCCCGCCCGCGTGGACCACCGCGCGCACCCGTGGCAGCAGCCACGCGTAAGGCACGTCCTTGACGGTGAGGATGTCGTCCGTGTAGTCGGTGACCTGGATGCCGCCCCAGCCCTCGACGACCACGGCCCGCTGCCCGGACGCCCGGACACCTTCGAGGACGACCCTGGCCGTGGCCTGCGGATCGGGGCTCAGGGTGCTGCCGAAGCCCACGAACACAGGCTTCTCGCCCGCCTCCAGGAAGCGCACCAGTTCGGCCGGCGGCTGCCAGCCGGGAGCCGCCGGCAGATGCCAGAAGCCCGCGGTGTGCACGGTGTCGGGCCAGTCGGCTGCGGGCGTGATCACATGCGGGCTGAAGATGTGCAGCACCGGGGTGGGGCTTCCGTCGGACCGGTACCGGAAGTCCAGGAAGCCGTCGCGGGGCGGCAGGCCGAGCGTCTCGGACCGCCAGTGCTCGATCATCGTGATCAGCTGCGGTGGAATGTAGCTGTACGGGTCCGCCCCGCTCTCGTCCACCTGGTCGCTGAAGACGTCCGACAGCCTGCCGAAGGCCGGGTACTGGCGGGAGACCACGAAGTTCGGGTAAAGCACCGCGAACACGTTCGGGATTCCCAGCTTCTCCGCGATCTGGGCAATCTGTTCGCGTGACGCCTGCGAGTGGATGATGATGTCGGCACCGTCGGCCGCCGCCTCCCACATGTCCTTGAGGACAATCGGGTAACGGTCCACCGCCTCCTGCTTCAGGGCGGCCCGCTGACGCTCCGTCTCCGGTGTCCGCCGGTCGCTCGTCCAGCGCAGCTTGCGGACCTCGGGCCTGCGCCACAGCGTGATGGACCAGTCGTCCAGACCGGCGAATTCCACGTCGTATGCGGCGGCGAAAGGAGCGAAGAGCCTGGGCGCCACCAGGGTCGCGGAGTGCCCGGCCCGATTCAGAGCATGGGCCAGGGCCAGATACGGCTGCACGTCCCCACGGCTCCCGTGGCAGTACACCAGAGCCTTCATCTCGGTCTCCTCCGCTGGTGGACGACATGGATCACGATCATGCTCATCGACCGCCACGGCACTGACAAGAGGCAGCTTCCCGCGTGCAGACAGCGTCCAGCCGGCCACGGTCCGGCGCCCCTAATGTCGCCGGGGTGAAGGTGCTCATCTATTCCCATGGCACGCGTGGCGATCTGCAGCCCTATCTGGCCGTCGCCCACGCACTCAATCGCGCCGGGCACACCGCCACCCTCGTCGGTCCGAGCGTTTTCGAACCCTTCGCGGAGTCTTACGGTGTGCGGTTCGCCCCGGTGACCGACGAAGGCGTGAAGCTGCTCCAGCGGCCGGACGTCCGCAAGCTGCTCCTCACCACGGACCCGGAATCCGAGGAATACCGAAAGGCCCGCGAGGCGATATTCCGCGAATTCATGCCCAAGACGTATCCCGTTCTGCTCCGGCAGCTCTGGGACGCGGCACGCGGTGGGGCCGATCTGCTGGTCCACTCGCACCATTCACGTCAGGTCATGCACCAGATGGCCGAGAAGCTGGGCATCCCGAGCGTGCTCGCCACGCTCTACCCCAACTTCGTGCCGTCCCGCCGCTACCCCGCACAGCTCGGCTCGCTGGAGGCCGGGCCGGACAATCTGGAGCAGCACGCCCGGGTGAACAGCGCTCCCCTCAATCCGATGCTGGCGGAGATGATCTCCACGTGGCGGACGGAGACCCTGGGGCTGCCGCTCCGCGACGACTACCTGGACTTCCGGCACCGCCCCGACGGCAGGCCCACCGCGGTCCTGCACGGCTTCAGCCCGCACGTCCTCGAACCGGCCCCGGAGTGGTCCGACTGGGTCCACACCACCGGCTTCTGGTCGCTGCCCGCCAACCAGCAGCCCTCGGCGGAGCTGCTCCGCTTCCTGGAGGCCGGCGAGCCACCGGTCTTCTTCGGCTTCGGCAGCCTCTCGCACGGCGATCCGGAGAAGACCGGGCAACTGGTGCTGGACGTGGTGCGCCGGACGGGCGTGCGTGCCGTGGTCGTCACCGGCTGGGGCGGCATCAGCATCACCGATCCGCCCGCGAACGTCCTGGTGGAGAGCGACGTCCCGTACGACTGGCTGTTCCCCCGGGTCCGCGCGGCCGTGCACGCCGGGGGCCCGGGCACCCTCAACGCGGCCCTCGAGGCCGGCATCCCCCAGATGGCCTGCCCCTTCCACAAGGAACAACTGATGTGGGGCAACCACCTGCGCGACCTCGGTGTCGCACCGGCGCCCATCCCGTACAACGACCTCACCGTGGATGAGCTCGTCCGGGCGGTGCGGCACACGATCACCGACCCCGGGATCGCCGACAACACCCGTCGCCTGGCGGAGAAACTCAAGGGGCAGAACGGAGCGGAGAACGCGGTGAAGGCGCTGGAACACATCCACCGGGAAGCCTGAGACCGGCGTGGCGCGTGCGGGCGCGACCGTGCTGTGGGGACCCACGGTCGGCGACTCACGCGCCGCGGCGCACACCGCCCTGCTCCGCGGCGCGACGATGCTGACCGGAGAGCCGGCCGACGCGTTTCGCCTGACGTACGAACCGGGCGGCCGCCCCCGCCTGGCCGGCGCCGCCGCGCCGCCGCACGTGAGCATCAGTCACGGCCGCGGTGTCTGGGCCGTGGCACTCGGCACCGCGGGGCCGGTCGGCGTGGACGTCGAGGCCGTACGGCCCGTCCCCGCCCTGCGCATGGCCAGGCGGTGGCTGGACGCCGCCGCCGCGGACTGGCTGGCGCGCGTCCCGCCGGCCGCGAGGCCTGCGGCCTTCCTGTGGCTGTGGACCCAGAAGGAGGCGATCGGCAAGGCGCGCGGCCGGGGGCTGCGCGGCGGAGGCCTCGGCCGGCCGGTGCCGGTCCCGGAGCGCTGGCCGCCCACGCCCGCGCGCGGCGGCCTGCCCGCCCTGCGGCCACTTGCCGACGATCCCGGGATCTTCTGTGCCGCCCTGATCGCCGACTCCGGACGGCAGGTCCTCGCGCTCGCCTCGGCCGCCCCCACGACCGTCGAACTGCGCGGACGCTTCGGACCCGGTGGCGGAGACCCGGCTGATCTTCGCCCCGCGCGAGGGTAGGCGCACGAAGGCCGGCCGGGGGCTGGGCTCCATGCTTCGTGAACTCTCGTGCGCGCACGGCACCAGCGATACACCCCTGCTCGGTGACGACATCGGCCGTAACCTCGACCGGGCCGTCGCGGCCCGGCCGGTGCGGCACGCACTCCTGGACGCCGCCGTCTCCGTCGGCCTGGACGAACCGGCCGCCCGTTGGACCGAGTTGAGCTGCGACGACTCGGTCAGCATCCAGTACACCCAGGGCACCACCGGCCTCACCAAGGGGGCGGGGCGAGCAGCGAGAGCCCCGGCCGCTGCGATGCATCCGTCCTGCTTCGGACTGGCGACGACGCCACGGCCGACAGCACAGCATCACGAACCCCTGCACTGCGGGGGAGTGGCACTCGACACCATGAGGGCTCTCGCGAGCAACGCGCTCGTTGACCACCGAGCGTGGGCCACGCGAGCACGGGTTGCGGCGGTGCAGAAGGTCATACGCGCCCTCACCCCCGCACTGGAGAAGGCGAAGAGCGCCCTCCGGTCGGCCGGGATCTTCTCCGGCACGAACAAGCGCGCCGCCGCCCAGAAGTGGCTGTGACCCACGTTGCCCGCCCCGTCCCGCGCCACCGTGGCGCTCACCCGTCGCCGTTCGACCAGACCTGACGGGCGCCTACCCACGTGGCGCGCACCGGAACGGCCGCGAGGGCGTCGGGGGCGGTGGCGAACAGGTCCTGCCCGAGCACGGTGAAGTCAGCCAGGTATCCGGGAGCGATGCGGCCCTTGAGGCGGGACTCGCCTGTGGCGTGCCCGGAGCCGGCGGTGTAGACGCTCAGAGCCTCACGGACCGTCAGGGCCCGGTCGGCGCCGAGGACATCGCCCTCGCTGGTGCGCCGGGTCACCATCGTCTGGAGGGCGAGCAGCGGCTCAAGGGGACCCGCCGGGTGGTCGGACGAGCCCGCGACGACGACGCCGGCGTCCAGAAAGGAGCGGTGGTCACTGACCCGTGCGGCGCGCGCGTCACCGTAGTAGCGGCGCAGCTTGGAGCCGTGCCCGTGGACGAACGCGCCGAACGGCACCGGGGTGACCTCTGCGGCGCGGATCCGCTGGACCAGCTTCTCGTCGACGAGGGAGCAGTGCTCGATGCGGTGGTTGATCCGCTGCTCGGGGTGGGCGGCGCGGGCCGCCTCAATGGCGTCGAGGACCTGGGAGACGGCCAGGTCGCCGTTGGCGTGCACGCCGACGCGCAGGCCCGCCGCGTGCAGGGCGAGAACTGCGTCGGCGAGCTCGGTCTCGTCCAGGAGCTGGATTCCGTTGTCGGACCCGGTCTCGGCCGGGTAGGGGTCGCGGCACAGGCAGGTGCCCCCGGCCAGCGCGCCATCCATGATGATCTTGACGCCGACGATGCGCAGCCACTCGTCGCCGAATCCGGCGTGCAGGCCCGCGTGGCGCAGGGCGTCCGCGTAGCGATGCCACAGGAGGGCGCCCACCCGCATTGTCAGCCGGCCGCGCTCACGCATGTGCTGATAGGTGCGCAATGCGGCCGGGGTGGTCACGGCGTCGCAGACGGAGGTGACGCCGGCCGCGTGGTAGGCGGTGAAGACGTCGGCCAGCGGTTCGAGCAGGGCTTCGGGCGCTTCCTGCGGCAGCAGGGCGGGTTCGCCGGAGGCACGGTAGAGCTGGTCGAACCAGGTCCGCTCGTAGAGCCAGCCGTCCAGTCGGCCCGTCGTGTCGCGGCCCAGGTCGCCGCCGGTCTGGGGGCCGCTGCCGTCGTGCAGACCAGTCAGCATCAGAGCCGCGGAACCGGCGACCGCCATGTGGAACGAGAAGTGGATCACCAAGACCGGGTGGCGGGTGGTGATCGCGTCGAGCGCGGTGCGGTCGAGGCGGCCGTCGGGGTCGGTGGCGGGGTTGTAGCCCTGGGCGACGATCCATCGGCCCGGTTCGGTGGCGGCCACTCGCGCCGCGAGCCGCTCCCGGGGGGTTCCGGCGCCCGCGCCCAGGTCGAGGCGGAGAGCGGCGTTGGCCACGTCCATGGGATGGCAGTGCGCGTCATGGAAGCCGGGCACCAGGTGGGCGTCGCCCAGATCGACGATCTCGGCGCCGGGCAGTGCCGTGTACGCCTCGGCTGCCTCGCCGACTGCGGCGATCCTCTCGCCGACGGTGGCGAGGACTCGGGTGTCGGCCTCGCCGTCCAGGGTGGTGATGCGGCGGGCCCGGACGATGCGAACAGGCGTGGGAGGGGCGACGGGGCCGTGCTGCCTGTCGGTCGCGGTGGTCATACGTTCGGTCTCCTTCTTGTTCCTCGTTCCCGTGCGGCTGGACATGTCTACGAGGACGGCGGCCGGAAGGGAACGAGGGGGCGGTGCGGTGGTGTGGCGACGACCGGCGGACGGTCGCTCGTGACGGTGCGTCTTCGGGAAGGGATTGCGAGGTCAGCGCACGGGTGTCGGGGCCGGCGCCGGGACCTCCCGCTCCTCCTCGGCGGCACGGCTGCCCCGCAGGCGAGAGACCGTCTCGATCACCACTGCCACCAGGACGTTGACCGCCAGGGAGACGAGACCGTGACTGACCGGACCGTCGTAGATGCCGCCGAAGGTCAGCCAGATGAGGACGGCCTCACCGGCGACAATGCCCGCCCCCGCCGACGGTGCGCTCAGCAACGGGCGTCTGGTCAGAGCGGCGGCCGTCGCCGGGGCCATCTGGGCGAGTCCGCTGTAGGTGAGCAGGAGCAGGTTGGCGAGAGCATCAGGCCGGGCGATACCCAGGACGAGGGCGACCCCGACACCGGCCACCACAGTGGTGTGGTTGACGATGAGAGCGCGACGGCGGTCTTGTACGCGCAGCACATTGCGGGCCACCATGGTCGACATGCCGAGCACGATGGCGGCGGCCGGGACCATGGCGGTGGCGGCCGCTGCGACGGCCACGACGCCCACGAGCCAAGCGGGCAGTGCCTGGGAGACCAGGGTGAGCAGGACTCCGTTGTTCCCGTTCACGGGAGCCGAGAGCGCGGTGATCGCGACAAAGCCTACGATGATCGGGATGGCCTGGGTAGCGCCGTAGACGGGCATCCAGATGCTGTTCTTACGCAGGGCGCGCTCGGAGTCGGCGGCCATGACCGCGGGCCAGCCGTGAGGCATCGTCATGAACAGCACGCTGAACAGACTGGTCAGCATCGCGGTGAAGAACCAGACGGTGCCGTGCGGGCCACTGTGCGGGACACTGAGCAGCTCACTGTGGTGGGCTCGCAGTTCACCGCCGAGGCTGCCGAGCCCGCCGTGAAAGTGGGCGGGGACAGCGACGAGCAGGACGATCAGGACGACCAGCATCAGGGCGTCCTTGAAGTACGCGGTCCTGGCGACACCGTGGATGCCGGACCACAACACGAAGGAAACGATGAGCACCGAGGCGAGGATCATCGCGGGGGTGCCGACGTTGTCCTTGCCGGTGGCGAGTTCGACGACCAAGCCGAGTCCGGTGATCTGCAGTTGCAGATAGGGCAGCAGGAAGAGCACGCCGAAGACAGCGGTAACGGTGCCGAGCAGGGGACTGCGGTAGCGATCGGCGAAGAAGTCACCTTGCGTGACATGGCCGCGCTCGCGCCCGATGCGCCACACGATCGGACTGATGACGTAGAGGCCGACGTAGGCGATGGGCAGGTACGGCAGGGCGTAGACGACCGCGACACCGGAGCTGAAGGCGAGGCCCGCGAGGCCCAGGAAGGTGAAGGTCGTGTAGATCTCCCCAGCCTGCAGAAACCAGGTGGTCAGGGCGCCGAAGTTACGGCCTCCGACGCTCCACTCCTCAAGATTGGCGGCGGGCTTGCGGCGGCCCATCATGCCGAGTAGGCCGATGACGACTATGCCGACGACGCAGACGACAAGGACGGTGCTCATCGGCGTTCCTCCTGGAGGTTTTGGGGGCCGGCGGCGAGCGCGGTGCGGCGCCGCTCGACGAAGGCGAGGGCAGGGGTCAGGGCGAGGACCCAGACGACGGACCAGACCAGCAGGGACGGCATGCCGAACCACAAGTGCGGTCCGTTGACAAAAGGCAGCCAGACAGCTGACAGCAGGGCCACTACAGGCACGGCGGTCAGCAACCACGGAAGGCGCATGGCGAACTCCGAGACATGTCGCGAGTCGGTGGTCGGCTGCCGAGAGACGGACAGCCACCGCGGCGGACGGCCGGCGGCCGTTGCCAAATCACACAAGGAGCTTGAAACTCCTGGAGTGCACCCCATGGATTTCTGCATAATTCATTCAGGAGAGATGCCACAGTGACCGATTCCGCCACCGGCTTGCTGGACGAGCTGGACCTGTCCCTGGTCAATGCGCTCCAGACCGCGCCCCGCGCGCCCTGGGCGCGGGTAGGAAGGGCCATCGAGGTCAGTCCGGTGACGGCGGCGCGGCGCTGGGAGCGGCTGCGCGCCCAGGGCCTGGTCTGGGTGACCGCGTACGGCGGAGCCTTCGTCAACCACCACCACTGTGTCGCCATCGTCGGCGTGGACTGCGAACCCGGCCGCATCCCAGCGATCTCGGCCGCGCTTGCCGAGCAACCGCAGATCGCCAGCATCGAGCACACAGCGGGCCACCACGACCTGTCCCTCAACGTCATGGTGAACTCGCTGGCCGACCTCTCCCGGCTGCACACCGAGGTCCTCGGGAGACTGCCCGGGGTGCGTGCCACCCACAGCCGGATCGTCACCCGGTTCTTCACCGAGGGCTCCCGTTGGGACATTCGCGCCATCAGTCGCGACCAGCGCGAGGCGGTCCGCTCCGGGGCGCCCCCTGCGGTGGGTGACGTCGATCCCGCACCGGCCGAGGCCGACCGGGAACTGCTGCTCGCACTCGGCGCCGACGGGCGCGCCGGATACGGCGAACTGGCCCGACGTACGGGAATGAGTGAGTCGACGGTGCGGCGCCGAGTGGCGTGGATGGTGCGCACGGGGGCCGCGCTGCCCCGCTGCGAGGTGGCCCACACCTACTCGCCGTATCCGGTGTTCGCCACCTTCCACGCGAACGTGCCCTCCGACGCGCTGGCCCGGATCGGCCCCGCACTGGCCGCGCTGCCGGAAGTGCGGATGTGCGCGGCGACCACCTCGAACCACAACCTGGTGATCAACAGCTGGGTGCGTTCCACCCCCGACGTGCTGCGCCTGGAGTCGTACATCGCCGAGCGCTTTCCGGAGATCGCTGTGGCCGACCGCTCCCTCACGCTCGGCAATCCCAAGCGCATGGGCTGGATCCTCGACGAGGCGGGGCGGGCGGTCCGGCACGTACCCATCGACCTGTGGCGGCGGCCGGGGGCCGGCTGAGCCCGCAGCAGCACCTCGGCTTCCCTCGGATGCAGCGGCGGGCGATCACCGCCTGGACCCGGCCCAAGGTCCACCGCTGATCTTCGAAGCCATGGGCGGCCGGGCCGTTGCCCAGTTCCTCCTCCAGCACTGCAAATTGGGCATCCGAGATCCTCGGCACCTTCGCCGGCCCGGCGGAACGCAGGGCGTCCGGACCACCCTCTCGCCGAGCTCGACGCCGGCGTTCCACCGAACGCTCGCTCATCCGCAAGTCTTTCGCGATCACCGCGGCTCCTTCACCCGCCGCGAACCTCTTGCCGGCTTTCCCCACCAGCAGTCCCTATGTCGGCGCCTCATCCCTGGGCTTGCCCGATCCGGACTGCCAAGCGGGTCGGGCGAAGTCAATCACTGATCATTTGGGGCGCCAAGGCGCCGACTGTGGGAGGCGAAAGGATCAGTGCTGCACTTCGCTGAGCCGCTCAGAACCGTCCCGCTCGTACAACGCGTCCCTCAACTTCACCAGGTACATCAACAACGTCTATTCTCATCCGAGTTACGCCGTTGACCAGGCGGGAAGAGCGGGGGAGTCACACCATCATGAGCGGTACGAACGGGGACGGACGCGACGAGCGGGACGACAGCGTCGACGGGGGTATCAAGCCGCTCGCGGTGAGCGACCCCGCGCGCATCGGGCCGTATCTGCTGCTCGGGCGGCTTGGTGCCGGTGGCATGGGGAGGGTGTTCCTCGCGCGGTCGGACAGCGGGCGGACCGTGGCCGTGAAGGTGGTGCACGAAGAGCATGTGTCCGACGAGCACTTCAGGGCGCGGTTCCGGCGGGAGATCGAGGCGGCGCGGAGGGTCGGTGAGCGGTACACGGCGCCGGTGCTCGACGCGGGTCCGGGCGACGAGCCGCCGTGGGTCGCCACGGGGTACGTTCCCGGGCTCTCGCTTGAGCAAGTCGTGCGGCTGTACGGGCCGTTGCCGGCCGCGTCCCTGCACACCCTCGCCGACGGGTTGCTGAAGGCACTCAAGGACATTCACGGCGTCGGGATCGTGCACCGCGACCTGAAGCCGTCCAACGTCATGCTCACCGTGGACGGCATGAAGGTCATCGACTTCGGGATCGCGCGGGCGCTCGAGACGTCCGTCGAGTCCTTGTTGACCAGTACGGGGATGGCCATCGGCTCTCCCGGGTTCATGTCGCCGGAGCAGGTGCGCGGGCAGCGCGCGGGGGTCGAGAGCGACGTGTTCACCCTCGGGTGCGTGCTGACGTATGCGGCGACCGGACAGCTGCCGTTCGGGCAGAGGGCCAGTAATCAGCACGCGGTGATGTTCCAGATCGTGGAGGGCGAGCCCGACCTGACGCGTGTCGAGGACGCCGCGCTGCGGGCGCTCATCGCCCGGTGTCTGACGAAGGGCATCGATCAACGGCCGACCGTCGACGAGCTGTTGGAGGACCCCGAGCGGCCGCGTCCTCGCGCCGCACGCGGGGCCTGGCTGCCTGCCGGCGTCATCGCGCACCTCGCGCAGCAGTCCGCACGGCTGCTCGACGCCGAGGCGGCGCCACTGCGGGAGGAGCCCGTGGACCTGGCGACCGTCGGGCTGCGGCCAAAGGGCGGGCCTCCCGAAGTCGTCCCGGCGGACAACGACATCGCGACGCGACGGCGGGAGGACGAACGGCGGCCCCGCCGACGTCGCAGGCTCATTGTTCTGCCCATCGTTGCCGTCATCACCGTCGGCGGCGGCGGCACGGTCGTCCTGCTCCAGCCCTTCGGGGGCGGCAGCGGGGACGGAACGCACGCCCAGCCACCGGGCAGCAGCGCGAGTGTCACTCCTGGTGGCAGCAACTCGCCGAGCGCGCCCAGCAGTTCACCTTCCAAGGGTGGAAACGGGAAGGACGGGGGCGACGGCAAGGGTAAGGACGGCGAGAAGGGGCAGGCCGGCGAGGACGGGCCGGATGGGCCGAATGCCCGGGAGAGCGGCAGCAGTTCATCCGATGGCGACAGCGTCCCCGGCAGTGGCGGCACCGGCGGCGCCACCGGCACCAGCGGCGGGTCCGGCTCTACGGGGTCGTCTGGCTCTTCGGGCTCGGACGGCGGAGATTCGCCCGCCCCCGGCGGCTCGTCCTCCGGCTCGCGGCCGCCCGCCATGACGAGTTACAGGGCCGCGTACACCAACTCCTGTGTTGGCGCGTGCGACATGCCGATCAAGGTGAGCTGGTCGGCGATCTCCCGAGCGACCAGGTATGACGTCCACTACACCAACAAGGGCAGCAACTTCACCGAGAAGAACGTCGACACCATCTATTCAACCGGCAGCACCAGCTACACGATCAAGGGTCCGTTCTCCGGTGACGAGATCTGCTTCACGGTGCGCGCGGCCAACAAGTACGGTGCCTCTGCCTGGGCGGAGACCTTTTGCGACACAGTGCCTTACTGACCTCGCTGTTTCGCTTGGGGTGACGAGGTGGACGCTGTGGGTTTCTCGGCGGCCCGCAGCCAGGCCACCTCCCGGGCTGCGGAGCACGGTGGAATACGCCGCCGTCAGCCCGGTCGCTTCGGCGAGGTCCGCCGGCAATCGTGCTCCGGCGTGCCCGACCACCCCCGACCCGTCAGTGGACACCACAAGCCGGGGCCGTGAACCGATGCCCGTCACGCAGAAACTGCCTTCCCCTGGCGACGACAGAACCCCTGGACAAGGTCCATCGTCCCAGCTCAGGAAGGAACTTCTGCGTTTCTACCCAACCCGCAGCCGCACCCCAACCGAAACGGCGAGGCTAGGAGGCGAGACTGCCGGTCAGTTTCCTTTCCCAGAACACTTCATCGCGCCATGCGCCGTCGGCGTAGAAGTGGTCATGGGCGATGCCCCAGGAACTGAATCCGTGCTTGCGGAGGATCGCCTGAGACGCGAGGTTCTCCAGTTGGGTGTGTGCCTCCAGCCGATGCAGGTTCAGCTCGTCTTCGGCGATCCGCAGCGCGAGGCCGACGGCACGGCTCGTGTGCCCGAGTCCCTGGTAGAGAGAAGAGACCCAGTAGCCGAGGAATCCCTTCTGGAACGGGCCGCGCAGGATCGAGCTGATGTTGACCTGCCCGATGATGGTCTCGTCGGAGACCACGACGCCGGGCCACGCGAGCCCCTCGCCGTGGGAGGCCAGAAGGGATTCGATGACCGAGGCTTGCCCGTCGGGCGTGTAGAAATCTGCGGGCCTCGCGGGCAGCCAGCGCGCATACGCCTGCTTGTCCCGGGAGAGCAGGCCGGCGAGTGCGGGGCCGTCGGAGGGCTCGATCAAGCGAATCAACGTGGAGCTCACGGTGTTCTGCTGTCCTGTCAGCTGCGGCAGTCGGTCGGTTGCTCGGGAGTCTTACGGGGGTCGCGCTCGATGCTCGGCTCAAGGATACGCCGCTGTCAGCCCGGTCGCTTCGGCGAGGTCCGCAGGCAAACGTGCTTCCGGCGTGCCCGGCCACCCCCGACCCGTCAGTGGACACGACAAGCCGGGGCCGCGAACTGATGTCCTTCACGCAGAAATTGCCTTCCTCTGGCGACGACGGAACCCCTGGACAAGGTCCATCGCCCCAGCACAGGAAGGCACTTTTGCGTTTCTACCGGCGATCTGTTCGTGTCGCTGGTGCAACGGCGCGGGTACTGGGGGTACTTGGCGGGTTGCCAGGCGCCGCGGGAGCGGAACAAGACACTGACCTGCCTGGCCGGGGCCGAGCCGGTGACCTGGGCCCAGCATCCGGCGGTGCAGTGGCTGCAGAAGTCACAGCGGGCGCAGGCCATCCGATGCTGACACTGTTCGAAGCAGGAGTAGGCGCACCAGCCGTGGAACCACACAGCCCCGCGTCGTTTCCTCTGGCGCTGCGACAACGCGTGTGCCCCTGCTGCCCAGATGCCGGATGAAGGGCAGCCCCGGCGGGCGCTGGCGCGGTTCATCTCTGCGCCAGCGCCCCGTGGAGCGTGCGGGCCTTGACTTCTCAGACAGCTGCGGCGACGAGTGCCGGCACTCGGCCACGAGAGATCGGTCGCACCGGCTCCCGGTGTGCGGCGGGAGTCTCTGCGTCCTTCAGCAGTTCGAGCAGGGTGCCGCGGGCCCGGGCCACACGTGAGCGGACAGTGCCGACGGGGCAACCTACGGCTGCCGCGGCCTCCGCGTAGGGGAGTCCGAGGAGTTGGGTGAGCAGGAACGATTCACGGCGTTCTGCCGGGAGGATCGCCAGGAGTTCGGCGAGTGCGATCCCGTCTTCGAAGCCCGGCAGGTCGCGTGGCTGTGTCCTCTCGGCGGCGGACTGCCAGTCGTCCCGGTCCGAGATTTTGGGTCGAGCGGCGGCATGACGGAGGCTGTCCACGACGGTGCGGCGGGCGATCGAGAGTAGCCAGGTACGAGCGGATGAGCGTCCCTCGAACCGGTGAAGGCTGCCGAGTGCGCGCAAGAACGTGTCCTGAGTGAGGTCATCGGCCGCCTGGGGGTCGGCGCTGAGGTGGGCCACGTAACGCCAGACGTCCCGGTGCAGGGCGCGTACGAACCGGTCGACGGCGTCGGGGGAGCCGTCGCGTGCAGCCAGTGCCAGTCGTGTCACCGGTTCGTCGGCGCTATGGGTATGACGTGATGTGCCGTCGTCGGCTGCGGCTTTGTGTGGCGGCAGGGCAGGGGGCATCGCCTGATGTCCTTCCAGGATCCGGGATCCGGTTCCGCGCGTGCGCGGGCCGGTGAGATGTACGGCACCGCTCGCGGGCGATGCCGAGTCCCGAGGCGTGCGGTGAAAGGACACCGGCACGTCGGGAAACCAGCTGTCAGATGACAGCGATCCCGGACGGTGGACCTCGCGAGGTGAGGGCGTGGATGAGGAAGAGCTGCCGCGGCGCGCGGGCTCCGTGGTCGCGGCGAGCACGGATGCGTGGCCGGTCAAGTGGTGCGGGTAGGCGGAAGAGCAGGTGCAGTGGAGCGGTGATCCACCCGGCGAAGGTGCGCAGCAGGCGGAAGGTGGCTCGTTCTCCGTAGGCGAGCCAGAGGCCGCACAGCAGGGCTGCCAGCAGGTGGGCGGCCAGCATCCCGGCCGGCGACATGCCTCCCATGGAGTGCCCTGTGGGCATGACCGTTGAGGGGTCGGTCATCGTCTGTATGCCGGCATGGGCGTGCTGCATTCCACCCGGCATGGCCATGTCTGTGGTACCGGGCGGTGGCTGGTGAAGGCGACTGCCGAGCCCGGCGTCGGTGACGATGCGTACCGCCTCTGACTCCGAGATCGAGGTGGAGCCTGTCGGACCGCAGAGCAGAGACTGGGCCCATTGCCGGGCGAAGGACGGAGTGTCGGCCACCGAGGGGTGAACGGCTGTCTGAGCCAGTGAGAATCCGGAGTGCAGCGCGGCTTGGGCGGCAACCATCATCGAGGTCACCGCGAAAACGCCGCGCTCACTGCCACTGAGGAACCAGGCCGTGGCGGCAGTCGCCGCGAAGGCGGTGGCCATGGCCCACCAGGGGACGGCCGTTCCTGACATGAGGACGTGGCCGAGGGCAGCGAGCAGCACGCAGGTCGCTGCGAACACCGCAGCGCGTACCGCGCGACAACATCGGCCTGGAGTCATGGCGGGCCCATCCTTGCATTCCTCCCTCGGTCGCCACGGGTGGGTACGCAAAGTGCGGGTGGAAGCGCTCCACCTGACGCTTGTGGCGCACGCCACATGAGTCGCCGGGAACTCCAGTGCCGTGCGGTCCGACTCCTGACCTGGCGACAAGGTGAACCAGCAGCGCGGGACGGAGACACCGGTGCGGACAGGGCGGGGAACATCGGCGGCCCCGGCGGCAGGAGCTGACAGACCGCTGACGGCGCTGCTCACCTGCGCCATGGCGTTCTCGATGCTGCAGCTTTTCCTCCTGGGAGCCCTCAGCCCGCGCCTTGTCGACGAACTGGGGATTTCCCCCTCGGTGCTCGGCCTGACGACGACGATCGGCTTCGGGACCGCGGCGATTCTTTCCCCTGTGGGCGGACGCGTCGTTGACCGGGTCGGCCCCAGACGATCAATCGTCGCCCTGCTTCTCGTGTCCGCCGGCGCGCTCGCCCTGATCGCCGCGGCGCCCGGCACGGGGTTTCTCCTCGGCGCCGTTGCACTTGGGGGTCTGCCGCAGGCGCTGGCCAACCCGGCTACGAACAAGGCGATCCTGGCTGCCGTTGTGCCGGCCCGGCGGGGTTCGGTGACCGGGATGAAGCAATCGGGTGTGCAGCTCGGGGCGTTCGTTGCCGGGCTGCCCCTTGCCGCGCTGGCCTCAGGGGTGGGTTGGCGTGGTGCGCTGTGGACTGCCTCCGGCACCGCTTTGGCCGTGGCTGTGTGGGCCATGCGTGCGCTGCCTCCCGATCCACCGGCAAAGGGGGCTCCGCTCCGCGCCTCGCTGGTGCCGCAGGGTGCCATTGCATGGCTGGCGGGATTCTCGTTGTTGCTGGGCTGTGGCATTGCTTCGGTCAACACCTATCTGGCGCTCTTCGGCGCCCAGGAACTCGGAATGAGTCCCTCGACGGCCGGTGCGCTGGTGGCCGTACTGGGCGTGGCGGGGATTGCCGGCCGGGTGGGCTGGTCGAAGCTCGCCCGGCCGGGGCGGGCCGAGTGGCTGCCGGGGTGGCTGGCGGCCGGTGCGGTCGGAGCGGCCCTCCTGCTGGCCGGTGCACTGCTCGTCCACACGCTGGCATGGGTTGCGGCGACAGCCGTCGGTGTGTTCGCCGTGTCGGGCAATGCCGTCTCCATGGTGCTGGTGATGCAGCGCGCCGCCCCCGGCCGTGCGGGGCAGGAATCGGCACTCGTCTCCGCCGGGTTCTTCGCCGGCTTCGCCATAGGCCCACCGGTCTTCGGCGTGCTCGCGCAAGCCGGCCACTACGGGCCCGGGTGGCTGCTGGTGGCCGCGGAGTTCGCGGCGGCCTGCGCTGTCGCTTTCGTATGGGCAGCGCAGGAGCGCAGGCAGCGCACGGCGGTTCAGGCGTGACGGTGGCGGGGGCCTGGGCCGAACACGCGCTCGCAGACATCCTGCACCGGGTCGGCGTGACCCGAGCCGAAGTCGGCGCAAGGTTCCCGCTGTTCGCCGACCCGGATACGGGTCGCTGGGAGACGACCGGCCGCGGATCGTGGACCGGCGGATTCTGGGCGGGGCTGCTGTGGCTGCGGGCCCGGTACACCGGTCACGAGGCCGACAGGGCCGTGGCCTCGGCCTGCACGGCGCGGCTGACGGGATGGGTGGAGGCTGATACTGCCACCCGCGGTCTGATCCTCTGGTACGGAACCGCCCTGGCCGTCAACGACCGGTCGGCGGACGAGCTGCGTAGCCGAGCTGCCCGTGCCTGCCTGGCCGCGCTGGAGCCCGAACAGGGGCTGGTTCCCTGGGGATCCGCGTTCGGTGGTCCCAGGCTGCTGGCCCGTGTGGACGGAGTGCCCGGCACGGTGCCGCTGCTGGCTTCGGCGGGAATCGAGGGCGCTGCGGCAGCCGCTTCCCATCTCCACCGGCATATCGATCTGTGCCGCGTCGATGGTTCTGTTGTGCCCGCCCTGAGGTTCGAGCCGGACACGGGCTGGCGGCCGTGCGACGACCCACCGCCCGGTTGGAGCCGGGGGCGGCCGTGGCTCTTGCTGGCCGTGGCCGACGCCCTGCATCAGCCCAGGACCACGCGGTGGAACCACCAGCGGCTGGAAGCGACGGCCGCCGGACTGGTCGCCGCCCGGACCGGGCTGCCACCGTGGGGTGTTCCGCCGGCCGACGAGGGACAACCGGACGGCCCGCAGGACACCTCGGCTGCCGCGATCACAGCGGTAGCGCTGCTGAAGCTCGCGCGCGTCCCGGGCCCCCGGGCAGCGGAGTACTCCTCCCGTGCACTCGCGATTCTGGACCACCTCGTGGCCTCGCATCTCAGCGGGCCGAGCGGCGCTCGGCCCGCCGGGATGCTGCTGAACGGCTGCTACGACGCCGGACGGTCGGTCGCCGTGCGCCACGAACTGATCTGGGGTGACTTCTTCCTGGCTCTCGGACTGGCCGCACTCACCGGACTGATCGACATCCGTACGGTGTAGATATGGCCGCTCAGGTGTCGTAGCCGCGCAGCACGCGGCGTGCGACGGACGTGATGTGCAGCTCGTCCGGACCGTCCAGGATCCGGGCGGCGCGGCCGGTACGGAAAAGCGCGGGCAGAGGAGTGTCGGGTCCCAGGCCGGCCGCGCCGTGCACCTGGATGGCCGCGTCCGTCACCTGCTGGAGCATGCGGGCGGCGGCGACCTTGGCCAGGCCCACCTCGACGTGCGCGTCCAGCCCGGCATCGATCCGGGTCACGGCCTCGTGGACCAGAGGACGGGTCGTACGCAGCGCAAGCAGCGACTCGAAGACATGCTGCTGCACGAGCTGATGACCGCCGAGCGGACCACGGGAGCCGGCCCGGTCGTTGACGCGCTCACACATCAAGTCGAAGGCCCGCTGCGCCTGACCGATCCAGCGCAGGCACCGCAGGGCACGGCCGAGCCGGAGCCGTTCCCCGGCAATGGCCAGCGCACTGCCCCGCCCGCCGATCAGATGGTCGCCGGGGATACGGACACCGTTCAGTTCGATCTCCCACTGGCCACCCGCGCCAAGGACCGGAAGCTCGCGTACGACGCGGCAGCCGGGCGCGCCGGCCGGTACCAGAAACAGGGAGAGCCCGCCGCGGTCCGCGGGTGCCCTGTCGGTGCGGGCCAGGACGGTCACCAGGTCGGCGCCGGCGGCTCCGGAGGTGAACCACTTGCGGCCACTGACCCTCCAGCTCCCGTCCGCTTCCTGTACGGCGCGGGTACGGGTCATGGAGGGGTCGGTACCCGGGACGTCCGGTTCGGTCATTGCGTAGCAGGCACGGAGTTTCCCGGCGGTGAGTCGTTTCGGATACTCCTCGCGTATGCGCGCGCTGCCGTGGCGGTGCAGCATCAGCACGTCCAGCAGCGATGCCGACCCCAGGGCGGCAGGTCCGTGGTCGCTTGCTCCTTCCACCTCGGCCACCTGGGCGTACTCGGTCAGGGAGAGTCCCTGACCGCCCAGCTCGGCGGGCAACGGGAGGGCCCATAGACCTTGTTTCCGGGCTTGGTCGTGCAGGTCGCGCATGGTGGCGGTGGAGGCCGGCCCGCCGGCGTCCAGGACACTTTCGCACGGCATTACCCGCTCGCGTATGAAGCGGTCGACCTGCCTCCTCAACTCAGCTGGTCCGCCTGCACCTTCAGAGACCTGGTCTCGGTCCTCCACCACTTTCCTCCAGTCTGCCGGGAACCCGTGGGAGCGACAGCCCGACTGCCTCTCCACGGAACTGGTCGGGCGCGAAGGTGCCCTGGTTCCCGCGTTGAGGACATCCCCGGCTCCGGCCATCGCCGGGCGAGGAGAGGAGAGGCATGGCGTCACCAGTCACCACGCAGACGGTCCGCCCACTGGACGGGCTTGACCTGGACACCTCGGGGCCGCCCGAGCTGACCTGCCTTGCTGCGCAGCACCTGCGGCTCCTGGGGGCCCGCACCCGCCCGGAACCGGCCGCGCCGCAACCCGCGACAACTGCGCAGATAGCGTTGACCGGCGATGGAATTCCGCCCATCGAAGCCGAGGTGAACTGGGCGGATCCGGGGAGTGGGATCACCGACGAGGTCACCGTCCAGGCCGCAACCGGGATCATGGCCGTGCACGGGCGACGTGACGGCGGGCCGCGGGGCCTGGCCGTCGACTACGCCACCACCGCCGCCTCCGTTCTCACGGTCCAGGGAATGCTGGCAGGGCTCTTGGGCCAGGCCCGTGGGGGAACCGCCGCACGCGTCAGTACGAGCGTCGACCGGGCCGGACTGCTGACCGTCTCCCAGTACCTTGCCGCCGCCGGCGCCGACGAGGGTGAGGTTGCCGAACTCGCGCCGGGGGGACCGCCCTTCACCGACGCGGTCGGCACACTCTTCGAGCTGGAGACCTTGGATCCGGGGGCCTGGGCTGCGTTCTGGCGGGCCCTGGAGGCACCCCCCGAGGCGATACGGGCCGGCTGGCGGCCCTACCAATTCCGGTACGCCACAGCCTGCGCCCCCTTCCCGCAGGCCCTGCATACGACGACGCGCGCCCAACCCTGGCAGCGCATCCGCCAGGCGGCAGCCGTCTCCGGCGCAGAGGTCTGCCCGCTGGGGTCCCTGGCCGGGCGGGCAGCGGAACACGACGGTGCACCGCCCTGGTCACTCACCTCCCACGGGCCCGGCCACCGTGCCCCCACAGTTCGCCCCACGGCCGAACGGCCTTTGGCAGGGCTGACCGTGCTGGAGGCCGGCCGTCGTATCCAGGCACCGCTCACCGCTCACCTTCTGGGACTGCTCGGCGCCGAAGTGATCCGGATAGAGCCGCCGGGCGGGGATCCGCTGCGCGGCATGCCACCGGCCTGCTCCGGCATCTCCGCCCGCTGGCTCGCGCTCAACCGCGGCAAGCAGGCCGTGGAGGTCGATATCAAGGCCGAGACCGACCGGCGCCGGCTACGAGAGATGGCGGCAGAGGCCGATGTCTTCCTCCACAACTGGGCCCCGGGAAAGGCCGCCCAGCTCGGTCTCGACGCCGACCACCTGTTCGCGGTGAACCCCGCACTGGTCTACGCGTACACCAGCGGATGGGCCGACCGGATCCCCGGCGCCCCGATGGGGACCGACTTCATGGTCCAGGCACGCACCGGAGTCGGAGAAGCGGTACACCCGGCAGGGGAAGCGCCCGCACCGTCCCTGATGACCCTTCTCGACGTCCTGGGCGGGCTCCTGGGAACAGAAGCAGTCCTCGCGGCCCTGCTGCTGCGTGAACGCAACCGACAAGGCGTCCGGGTGGACTCCTCGCTGCTGGGAGCGGCCGACGTCCTCACCGCCCCCGCCCTGCGCCGGGCCGCAACGGGAGGGACCGCGAGAAAGCCGGCCGGGTTCCGTCACCCGCTGCGCACCGCGGACGGCTGGGTCGCTCCCACTGATGCCTCCGCCGGAGCAGCCCGCGCCTGCGAACTGCGTGGTCTGTCCACTCACGACGCCCTGGCACGGCTGGACACGCACGGACTGGCCGCGACGGCGGTGACTACCGACCTGGCCGCCCTGCATCACGATCCGCGCTTCGCCGGCTCGATCAGCCGCGACGCGCACGGTGCCCCCACTGTTCCCGACCCCTGGAGCTTCACATGACCGTCGCCCTCCACGACCTGCTTCCCGCTGGCCTCCGCCGCTCCTGGGTGATCGACGGGACCTGCCCCGACCTCGACCTCTACAGCCTCTTCCGCGCCCGGCAGATCGCGGACCTCCACCGCACAGCGATCCTCGATGACAGAGGCAGACTCTGTTACACCGCCCTCGACCGCAAGGTGCGATGTCTGGCCACCGGCCTGAGAGACCTCGGCATACGCCCGGGCGACGTGGTCGGCACCCAACTGCCCAACGGCCGCGACGCCGTCATCGCCGATCTTGCCCTGGCCACCCTCGGCGCGGTGACGCTGCCCTTCCCGGTCGGCCGCGGCAGCCTGGAAGCCGAATGCCTGCTCCGCCGCGCGGAGGCCGTTGCCGTCATCGCCGCCGTCGAGCACCGGGGCAACCACCACGCCGCCGACCTCCAGGCGTTGGTCCCGGCGTTTCCCTCCTTGCGCCACGTCATCGCTGCCGGCCCCGGCGACACACCTGAAGGAACGATTCCGTTCTCGGAGTTGCTGCGCTCCGACCCCAGTGGATTCGTTCCCGCACGGCCGGACCCCGACAGCGCCGCCCGCATCCTCGTCTCCTCCGGCTCCGAGGCCGAGCCGAAGATGGTCGCCTACTCCCACAACGCACTGGCCGGCGGACGCGGTAACTTCCTCGCCTCGCTCATCCCCGACCGGACTCCGCCCCGCTGCCTGTTCCTTGTGCCGCTCGCCTCAGCCTTCGGCTCCAACGGCACGGCCGTCACCCTCGCCCGGCATGGCGGGACTCTCATCCTCCTGGACCACTTCACGCCGGAGGCCGCGCTCGACGCCGTACGCGAACACCGGCCCACCCACATCCTGGGCGTTCCCACCATGGTGCGCATGATGCTCGACCGCCTCGACACCACGGGCGAGAAGGTGCCCGCCCCGACGGCCCTGATCCTGGGTGGCTCCGCGCTGGACGAGACCACGGCGGAGCACGCCGCGAGTGTATTCGGCTGTCCTGTCGTCAACCTTTACGGATCGGCCGACGGCGTCAACTGCCACACCGGACTGTCCAGTACCACTCCGGACGCGGACGACCGGGGGGTCGTGGCCGGGCGCCCCGACCCGCGGGTGGCGGACATACGTATCACCGACACCGAGACCCATGAACAGCTGACGGACGGCGGGATCGGGGAGATCGTGGCGCGGGGCCCCATGACCCCCATGTGTTACGTCGCCTCCCCGGAGCTGGACGCCCGCTACCGCACTTCCGACGGGTGGGTGCGCACCGGGGACCTCGGGTTCCTCGACGGTGACGGCGTCCTGCACATCGTCGGACGCCTCAAGGACGTCGTCATCCGCGGCGGAGCCAACATCAGCCCTGCCGAGGTCGAAAGAGAACTCGCCGCCCACCCCTTCGTACGTGATGTCGTCTGCGTCGGGATCCCGGATGCGTTGATGGGGGAGCGGCTGGCGGCATGCGTCGTGTCCCGCGCCACGGAGACCCTGACGCTGCCGATGCTGTGCGAGCACCTGACCGAACGGGGGCTGGAACAACGCAAGCACCCCGAGCGCCTCCTGGTCGTGGACGAACTGCCCCTCACCCCTGCGGGCAAGCCCGACCGGGCGGTACTGCGGGACCGCATGACCGAGATCAACCACCCCCGCACGAACTAGGAAGTCCCCCTCGCGCAGACGAGCTGAACGGTGCCACGGCCAAGGGCCCGGGACACCCGGCCGCCCGGCGACTCCTTCTCGGCACATGAACGAGCGAACGTGGGGGCAGTGGCACTCCGGACTGCCCCCACGCGGTACTTCAGGACGAGGGCATGGCCTCCTTCAGCGCGGCTGCTGCGTTGCGGTATACGGGCAACAGGTCGAGGTCATCCCCCGGGTAGTTGACGATCTCGACCTGCTTGGCGCCGGAGTCGGGCAGAACCGAGCCGGTCGACATGTGCGCGTTGTCCAGAACGAGAGCGGGCTTCTCCTTGCCCAGCTTCGCCAGCTGGGCAGGGGTGACGGCTTCGGGCCCGTAGGTGCCGACCAGGTTCGCGCCCGCCAGCTTTGCGGCCCAGGTGGTGAAGACCTGGCTGACGACCACCGGGCTCTTCCCGCCCGGCCACCGCGCCTTGAGATCCTTGGACAACCTGGCGTACTCGCTGTCGAAGGCCGTCTTCCACTTCGCTGCGGTGTCCTCGGTGCCGAACAGCTTGCCCAGTTTGGTCACCTCGGCGTCGACCTTGTCCGAGTCGTTGTCAAGGTTCACCTCGACCAGTTCGGCCGTGGATCCGGCGGCATCCTTGATCTTCGCGGCGTACGGCTCGAAGGGGGCGTAGAGCACGAAGTCGGCACCGGCCACGGCCGCGAGGTCGGAGGGCTTCGGGTCGTAGTCGGGTGCGTGCTGCACGGACTGGGGGACGATGACCTGCACGTCCTCGGCGCCCGCAGCTTTCGCCAAAGCCCCTTCCCAGGTCGTGGTGACGACCACCACCGGCTTCCCGTCGTGCTTGTCGCCGCCGCCTTCGGCGGACGACGAGTCGTTTCCGCAGCCGGCCACCAGGGCCAGTGCTGCACTCAGTGCGAGGAGGGAAGTGGTACGGCTGCGGTTGCGCGCCATGAGGTGATTCTCCGTTCGGGTATGAGATGGACGGCGAGGACGGCGGCCCCCGCGGTGAGGACGAGGACCGGCCCGGGGGGCCAGTCCAGCCACAGTGCGATGAGGAACCCGGTCAGGTTCACGACGATGCCGATGGCGACGGCCCAGAGAGTGATTGACTTCAGTGAGGTGCCCAGGCGGCGCGCGGCGAGAGCCGGCAGGAGGGTGAGGGCGTCGACCAGTAGCGCGCCCGTGAGCTTGATCGCGCCTGCGACCGCGACCGCGACCAGCACCAGCAGTACGAGGGTCAGCGCACGCACCGCAACGCCCGAACACTGGGCGAGCTCCCGGTCGTACAGCAGCAGAGCGATATCACGGCGCCGCCACAGAAACAGGCCCATGACGACGACGGCGAGCATGCCGAGCACGACCAGGTCGGCGGTCCCGACGGACAGAATCGACCCCCAGAGCAGGGCGAACGCGCCAGAGGCATTGATCCCCGAAACAGCGAGCACCAACAATGCTGCCGCGATCGCGATGCTCATGAGCAGCCCCATCGCTCCGGACAGCCCGTCGGGTGTACGAGCGAGAGGAGCGACGGCGGCCCCGGACAGGGCACACGCCACAAGCGCGCACAGCATGGGGTCGAGTCCGGTCACGATGCCGACCGCGATGCCGAGCAACGCGACGTGCATCATCGCGAACCGCACCGGCATGATGTCGAGACCCACGATGACGACACCGACCACCGGCAGGCCGATAGCAGCGAGCAGCAGCGCGAATCCCGCCCGTTGCACGGGGAGCAGTTGAAGAAGTTCACCGAGATCGGCGGTCGCGAGCGTCACCGGACCTCCCGCAGACGGCCTGCAGCCATTTCCAGCACCCGGTCGCAGCGTTCCGCCAGCGCCCGGTCGTGCGTCACCACGACGAGCGTCACCGGCAAGGAGGTGAGGGCGTCGGCCGCCTCCTCCTGGCCCCCGAAGTCAAGAGCAGCAGTGGGCTCGTCGGCCAGCAGAACCTGCGCCCCGGCCGCGACACAGCCGATGGCCCGGGCGAGATACATCCGCTGCAACTGCCCGCCGGACAGGGTGTGCAGAGGCCGCTCGGTCAGCGTCCCCACGCCGAGCCGTGCCGCTGCCGAGGCCGCCTTCGCGTGAGCGCCGCTGCTGGCCAGCAGCTCGGTCCCGAGAAGAGGGAAGCGGCCTGCCGCCGGCTTCTGCGGAATCCAGGCGCAGACACGGCGGCGCCACGCCCACTCCGCGGGCGAGCGGGTGCCTCGCCCGCCGACCAGGATCGATCCCGTCACCTGTCGGTGCAGACCGAGCACCGCACGCAGCAGCGTCGTCTTGCCCGAGCCGTTGGTTCCGGTCAGCGCCAGCCGTTCACCGGCGGCGATCTCCAGATCGACGTCGGCGACGGCCTCCAGCCGGCCATGTCGGCAGGTGACCTCCCGCATACGCACATCCAGCCCACCCATCACATGCCCTTCGATCGTCAGCCACTGCCGCGCGGGTTGGGTCGCTGGTCAACTTGCCAGCCCCCGGCAGTAGTCGGATGACGGACGGACTCGGTTCCCAGGAGACGAATGCCGCTCGCGGACATGCTGGTGAACAGGCCATGTCGCCCCGGCACGGCAGGCAACCGGGTGACGGGACTGCCCGCGTGCTGTGCCGCCGGGGGCTCCCGCACGGTGCTCGTTCGAACGACGTGGAGCGGGCGGGCGACGAGGAGCCGGTGGCGGCCATTTCCGCTGTGTCCGGTCCGCGGGAGGCGGTTCTGCGGTGGGACGTACGGCGACGCGGAAGCCATGGCTGATCTCGGTGCCATGGAGCCTGTGGCAACGTTCTGCGTCAACTGCAACTGCGGTTGCCCTCAGCTGTTCGTCGATGAGACCGCTCCTGCCGAACGCAGGATCGTGACCACCGACGGCTTCGGTTCAGCAGGTCCGGATGAGCGCCGATCAGTTCGGCTCAATCGGTGAGGACGCCAAGGCCTGGACTCCGTTGTTGGGGGTGAAGTGGCTCTGGTCGGAAGCTGATTCAGCTACCGGGACGGACAACGACTGCCAGGGCCTCGACTGGATCGCTGTGGCGGAAGTGAAGGACGAAGGGCAGCATGTCGCCCACGTGCAGGCGGTCCTTCACCTTCACCATCACGTCCACCGTGGTTGCCGACATGGCCAGGGTCTCTCCAGCCGGCAGACCGACCGAGCTGACCATGCTCATGGAGCCTGCACCACTGTCGTGACGTACGTGCCGGCTGAGCATGGCGCTGTCCACGGCCGCGGAAGTGACGGAGACCAGCCGGTCGTCGGCTCCGCCGCTGTTGGTGATCCGGAAGAACGCCGCGGTGTCCACGTTGCCGTTGTAGGGCAGGAAGACCCGCCCACCGCTGATCTCCAGTCGTGGTGGGGTCCCGGCGGCCCCCGATGCGGTCCAAGCGGTCAATCCGCCCAGGGCCACCGAGAAGGCTGCCAGGGGGGCGACCACGGCGAGCAGCCCGTCGTACAGGCGACGGCGCGTCGGAATCCAGCCTTCGGCGGCGGTCCGTCGGGCGGGATCCGTCATAGCTGCATCCTTCCTCGGTGAAGCGAAAGCCGCGACGCGGGGTGGCGCGCGGGCGACGGCTGCCAGGCCCGCAGACGCAGACTGTTGCCCACCACCAGGAGTGAACTGACAGACATGGCTGCGGCAGCGAACATCGGGTTGAGCCATCCGATCGCGGCCAGTGGCACGGTGACCGCGTTGTACCCGAACGCCCACATCAGATTGATTCGGATCGTCCCCAGGGTGCGACGAGCGAGGCGGACGGCGTCGGTGACTGCCTCTATGTCACCGCGAACCAGCGTCACATCCGCGGCGCCGATGGCCACATCCGTTCCGGTGCCCATGGCGATTCCGAGATCCGCGCCGGCCAGGGCGGCGGCGTCGTTCACACCGTCACCGATCACGGCGACCCGGCGGCCCTCACCTTTCAACTGCCTCACCAGATCCCCTTTGTTCTCGGGGCTGCATCGGGCGTGCACTTGGATGATGCCGAGCTCACCGGCTACGGCGTGGGCGGTGAACTCGTGGTCGCCGGTGGCAAGAACCGGTTCCACGCCCAGGCGCCTGAGCTTGTGCACGGCCCGGTAACTCCCCGGCCGCAGCACATCCCCGACCGCGATGAGGGCCTCGTCGACGCCGTCCACGCGCACCAGGACCGGAGTGTGCGCGGCCGCTTCGGCTTCGGCCAGAGCCCGCGCCAGGGTCTCTGGAAGATCACCTTGCGCGGCGCACACCTCCACCTGACGGCCCTCGACACAACCCGCGATGCCCACCCCGGGTGTCGCCCTGAAGGCGAAGACGTCAGGCAGGGGGTGCTCGGGCAGTGCGCGTTGCGCGTACGCGGTGACCGCTCGCCCCACCGGGTGCTCCGATCCCTGCTCGGCCGCACCTGCCAGCCGCAGCACGGCCTCCCGCCCGATTCCCTCCGCTACTACGGTGATGTGGGAGACGGCCATGTGACCGCTGGTGAGGGTGCCGGTCTTGTCCAGCACGACCGTGTCGATGTGACGCAGCATCTCCAGGGCCTGCGGCCCGTTCACCAGAACCCCGAGTTGAGCACCTCGGCCGGTGGCGGCGAGAAGGGCGGTCGGGGTTGCCAGCCCGAGTGCGCAGGGGCAGGCGACGACCAGGATCGCCACGCACGCGGTGATGGCCGTCTGCGGGTCTGCTCCAGCACCGAGCCAGAATCCGAGGACGGTGACGGCCAGCGCCAGGACGGCGGGAACGAAGACGCCCGCCACCAGGTCCGCCAGACGCTGAGCACGGGCCTTCCCCGACTGAGCTTCGACGACCATGCGCGTAATCCGGGCAAGCCGGGTGTCCGCGCCGACTGCTGTGGCACGCACGAGCAGCATGCCGCCGGCGTTGACAGCGGCCCCGGCCACGGCATGGCCCGGGCCGACTTCGGCCGGGTCGCTTTCCCCGGTGACCAGAGACAGATCAAGAGCCGAACTCCCGGAGACCACCACTCCGTCGGTGGCGACCCGCTCCCCGGGCCGGACGACGAACTCCTGCCCGACGCGGAGCTGTTCGACAGGAATCCGTCGCTCCTGGCCGCTGTCCCGTAGGGTCACGTCTTTGACGGCCAGTGAGGCCAGCGATCGCAGCGCCTCACCTGTACCGTGCCGGGCCCGTGCTTCGAGAAACCGGCCGGTGAGAACGAACAGCGGAACCGCGACAGCGGCTTCCAGATAGACGTGTGCAATGCCTCCGCCGACGGAGGGAAGCAGAGTGAACGGCATGCGCATGTCCGCTGCGCCCGCCCCGCCGAGGAACAGTGCATACACCGACCAGGCGAAGGACGAGATGACGCCGAGCGAAACCAGAGTGTCCATGGTGGCGGACGACTGGCGAAGCCCGCGCAACGCACGCAGGTGGAAGGGCCAGGCACTCCACAGGACCACCGGAGCGGACAACGTGAAGCACAGCCACTGCCAATTGCGGAACTGCAGAGAGGGCACCATGGAAAGCACCACCACGGGGACGGCGAGCAGGGCGGTGATCACGAGCCGATTGTGTTCCGGCGTGCTCTCGTCCCGTGTCCGATCCGACCGACCGGCCGCTTTGAGGGGATCGGGCGCCGAGGGGAGTTCGGCTGTGTAGCCCGCGCGTTCGACAACGGCCACGAGAGCCTCCGCTGTGACCTCAGGGGGGTGGCTCACCCTCGCCTGTCCGGTGGCGAGGTTGACCGTGGCGGTCACCCCGTCGAGCTTGGCCAAGCGCTTCTCCACGCGATTCACACAGGCCGCGCAGGTCATACCACCGACGACCAGGTCGGTGGTCGCCAGCGCGCTCTTTGACTGTGCTGCCGTCATCCCGCACCACCCGAGTGCATGTCACCCATGTCATCGCCGTGCGGATCGGACCGGCCGCCGCCACCCGTACCGGTGGAGTGCATCCCGGGTGCAACCGGGCCGACGGCATCACCGATCTCGTACGAGACAGCGAACATCGACACAAGCAGCACAAGGAAGCCGATCAGCCCGGGGGGCGGCACCCACCGGGGCAAACGTTCAACGGTGCGTGGGGATCGTTGCTGTACTTGCATCGCCACTCCAGACAGGGAATCACGCTGATGGCGCAGCGCGGGGACGGAGAATCGCCCGAGGGTCCGGCAGCGGGTGTCGCTCGGCCCACGGGTCTCATGTTGGCATTGACAGAGCGTCAGCAATCCCCATATAGGCGTCTGTTCACGCGTGACTCTTCTCGCGGCATTTCGTCGGAACTCAACCCACGGCTGCCACGACTTCCTCTTCCAGGCGACGTCGAAGTACGCGGGACCGTTCAGGACGCAGACGTTGCCTGCCCTAATGGCGGGCAGGTCGTCCGGCAAGTCCCTCGTCGACGAGAAAGCCGCCCAGTTCGCCGTCACCGAAGTCCTCGACTGGCATTCCACACCCTCGAAGCTCGATGTCGGTGGCGCCGGATACCTTGCAGCAGACGATGCACACCACTGGAGGGCTCATGCCGTCTCAGGGAACAGTTCTCGCCGCACTCACGGGGATGATGCCGCCACATGACGGGGCCGATGAGCAGGTGGACTGGGATGCGGTCCGGCGGGCTTGGGGAGTCGGCTTCCCCTCCGACTACATCGACTTCATGAGCATGTACGGAGCCGGCGGAATCGACGGCGCGCTGAGCGTCGTGCTTCCCGAAGCGAGCACGCAGCCGGCCGCCAGCCCTGGCCTCGGGGGCATGGCGGCCGAGACAGCCAACATGCGGCACATGTGGGAGTCCGAAGGAGGACCGGACGAGATCGATGCCGGACCTGATTCTGTCGTTGCTCGGGGCGTCAGCTGCGGAGCCGACATCCTCGGGTGGCTCACCGTCGACCACGACCCCAACAAGTGGCCCGTCATCGTGTGGGAACGGCACGGCCGGCCCAACTGGAAAATCTACGACTGCGGAATGGCGGAGTTCCTTCGGCGCCTGTTCACCAAGGGCTTCGACGAGTGCCCACTCAGCGACGCCTCCCTCTGGGGAAAGTCCTTTCCGCACTTCGTCCACTGGCGTGAGGAACGACGACGGTGGGAGTCCGGCGTCGACCCCTACACAGGCGGACCCGACCCGTACTTCGGCATGAAGTTCGACTGATTGCGCCTCGGCACCTTGCCGACGACCGCGACACCTCGCCGACAGACGCCCCGCTGGACAAAGTCTCTCGCCGGTGAGCGAGAGCTGCCGTTGCCGGCCCTGGTGCCGGCTGCTCTCAAGTCGTTCAAGGACCTCCGGGCCAAGGAGAAGCCGGCTCCGGGGGAGGCTTGTCCGGACTCCGGGTGGTCAGCGGGCCGCCCACCTCGCGTCCGATGCCCCGGCCGTTACGGGATACCGGCGCGTGGCCGACAACATCACGGACCCCGTGGCGCGGGAGAGTGGCACGGGACACCGTGAGGGCTCTCGCGAGAAAAGGGCTCGTCGACCACAGGGCATGGGCCACGTGGGTCCGGGCTGCGGTGGCCGGCGTGCTCCTAGGTGTACCGGGCGACCGGCCGCAGGCGAACGGGAAGGGTCACGTGCCCGTTGCTGATCAAGGTCGGCAGAGGCTGCAGTTCCCCGGCGGGTGAAGCGAGTTGGGCGTCGGGAAAGCGCGCGAACAGCTGACGCAGGGCGGCGGCGACTTCGAGGCGGGCGAGGGGGGCGCCGAGGCAGAAGTGGACGCCGTGCCCGAAAGCCAGGTGATCCTTGGTGGTTCGGGTGGCGTCGAAGAGGTCGGCGTTGTCACCGTGCCAGTCCGGGTGGCGGTTGGCGGCTGCGTAGGAGGCGAGGATCGCCTCCCCGGTCCGGATGGTCTGCCCGCCGGGCAGTGGGATGTCCTCGAGCGCGTAGCGCAGAGGCAGGTGCTTGAGAGCCGGCTCGTGGCGCAGCGTCTCCTCGACGACGTCATTCCAGTCGCACCGGCCGGCGCGGACGTGGGCCAGCTGCTCCGGGTCGGTCAGCAGGGATGTGATCGCCTGGTCGATGACGTTGACGGTCGTCTCGTAGCCGGCACTGATCATCAGCACGAGGGTGCCGCGCAATTCGGCGTCGCTGAGGGCACTGCCGTCGCCCTCCTCGTCGCGGGTGGCGATCAGGAGGGAGGTCATGTCGGCGCCGGGCGAGGCCCGCTTCACGGCGATCAACTCGTCGAGAAGCTGGTACAGGGTGGCCGTGTTCGCCGCGGCCTCATCCGCGGAGAGGGTGGTGGCGAACACCCGGTCCACCACCGTGCGGAGCCCGTTCAGCTGGGTGGAGGAAAGGCCCATCATCCGGCCGATGACCGCGATCGGCAGTGGATAGGCCAAGTGCTCGCGCAGGTCTACCACTTCACCGGCCGGGAGGGCGTCCAGGTCGTCGAGGATGCCCGTGACGAGGTCCTCGACGACAGGCGTCAGGGCGGCGATACGTCGGGCCGACAAGGCCGGGGCGATCAGACGACGCAGACGGCGGTGGTCGCTGCCGTAGGCGGTGAACATGTTGTCGACCGTCACCCAGAGAGCGAGTGGCCAGGTCGGAACCGTGTCGGCGAACGCCGGCCAATGCGTTCGGGCGTCCTTGGAGACGTATGTGCGCGTCAGGAGATGCTTCAGGAGGCCGGGGTCGGAGACGGACCACGCGGTTACCCCGAGGACGTCCACGAGCGTGGCTGCCCCGCGGGCGCGCAGGGCCCGGTCCTCGGCGTGGTGGTCGGCACCGGTGGGGTCGAGGACAAGTGGCTGCTCTTCGGGCATGTCCAGGGTTCCTTTCTGACATGTGGCATACGTATTTCTGGCGGAGCGGGTGGCACACGAGCTGGGCGCCGGCCTCGGGATCGCTGCTGGTGTCGATGGTTCAGGCAGCCACGGACCGATGTAGGTCTCGCGGCGGACCCGGGCGGACTGGGCCACGCTGATGGCAGGCCCGGTGGTGGCACTCGACAGGAGTGCCGCGGGGCTGACCACTGCCGACCGATCGGTCTCCTGCCGGCGCAGCCACGCCTCCTGGACCACGTCCTCGGCCGTGCTTCCCAGTACGCGGTAGGCGATGCCGAAAGGACGTGGTCGAAGCTCCACGAGGACAGAAACGGCCTCGTCCGGGCTGCCTTTCCGTGGGGGACCATTCGAGGTGCATGAGTCTGCTGTCTCCGATCCTCCGGTAGGCATGCGGTCAAGAGGCGCGATCGTGCGGTCATCGGGTGAACAGCCGCTCCGGCGACGGCTTTGGGCACGGTGGTACCAATCGCCGGATGTTCGGGGGCGGGCGGCCCGGAGTGCCCATGAGCGGTGACCGCTGGAATTTCACGGCTGCTCCCGCCGCGTCTACTTCATAGACCACGACCGTCCCCGTTCTGTGACAGGTTCGCCGTGCCAAGTTGCTGTTGACGCTCGAAGGACGCTGGTCTTGCGAAGCGTCACTCCGGCTCTGCGGCGCAACGGCTCGCTGCCGGGGTTGGAGATTCGTGTCACTGCCTTGACGTTGCAGGCCGGCACCTCCGGCTGGAAGCTGAACACGGCCGCAGAGAGGTCGAGCATCTATACGGCAGCCGGCAGCGCGCCGAGCTGCTGCATCAGCGAGAACAGGTTCGCGACGCCCCAGTGCTCGGTAATCTTCCCGTCGCGAACCCTCATGGCGTCCACGGTTTCGAAGCTGATCTGCTTGCCGGTGGGCGCGATGCCGAAGAACTCGCCCTTGTGGGTGCCGTGATACGTCTTGTACGTGGTGACGAGGCCGCCGTCGGCGGACTGCCAGTGGATGACGGCGTGGAAGTCGGGGAAGGCCTCGCGGAGCACCTGGTACAGCTGGCGTGCGCCCGCCTTGTCGGCCGTACGCCCCGGCTGCGGTGTGTGGTCGAGGAAGTCGTCGGCGAACAGTTCGTCGAAGAGGGCGAAGTCCCCGCCGCCCTGTACCTCCTCGGTGTTGCGACGGACGATCGCCTTGGCGGCCTCGCTCGGATTGTTCTCGCTCATGGGATTCCTTCGTGGAAGGTGCGGTCGGCCGGTTTGGCTCGCACAGGTCTCGCAGGTGGCAGATCACCGAGGTCAGGCCGCCGTCGACGACGCGGGCGGCTCCGTTCACATAGCTCGACAGATCCGATCCGAGGTACGCCACGGCGTCACCGGTCTCGGACGGCTGCCCCAGGCGCCGCGGCGGAGTCCGCTGCCGGTACCCGTCCGCGGCTTGCGCGATGTCGGGCGTGGACCGCAGGAGATGGGTGTCGATGGTGCCGGGGCACACGGCGTTGCCCCGGATGCCGTCGGGCCCAAGGCGTCGGCGAGGGACTTGGCCATCAGGATGACCCCGCCCCTGCTGGTCGAGTGGGCGACGGTGAATCCGGCGCCGACCAGTTCGCCCATGCCGGCCATCAGCACGATGCTGCCGGGCGTCGCCGGGTCCTTCATCTGCCGTGCCGCGGCTTGGGCGCCGAACAGGACACCGTCTAGGTCGACCGCCGTCAAGCGGCGGTGGTCGGCCTCGGCGACGTCTGCCCCGTCCGCGCCGAGCGTGATTACGGCGTTGCACACCATGACGTCGACTCCGTCGAACTCGCTCGCGGCGTCCACCAGGGCGCCGGCGTGGGCGCGGCGGGTGACGTCGGTGGCAACGAACCGCGCCGGGACGCCCAGCGTTTGGATCGCTGCGACGGTGGGCTCGCCGCCCTCGTGCGGGGTCTCGGTGAGGTCGGCGACGATCACGCCCTTCGCTCCGTGCCGCGCTGCCGCGACCGCGATGGCCCTGCCGATCCCGCTTGCGGCGCCGGTGACCACGACGACCTTGCCTGCCGGGATGTCGCTCATCACGCCTCCGACGCGGCAGTACACGGGGTCGCCGGTGCGCTGCTCGACGCGGCGACCCGGTCGGGCAGGGCGATGGCCGCTGAGCCGTTGCGACCGAAGCCGGTGCTGCCGGTGATCGCGGCGGTGGTGGTCATGGGGCGGCTTGCTCCTTGGACATGTGTGGCGGACGGTGAAGGTTCACAGCTCGCCGGGACGCCCGTAGCGGTAGAAGAAGGGGCCCAGCTGTCCGGCCAGCGCACGGGTGAGTGCTGAGCTGTCTTCGAGCAGGCGGGCGCCGGGATCGAGGTCGCCGACGAAGACGGGGTCGTAGCCGGCGTCCCGGATCAGCTGTTCGGTCGTCTCCCGCGCGGCCGCTTCGGCGGCGAAGAGGTTGCTCGGGCGAACACGCTGCGCCTCGATCTGGTCGTACATCGCGGCGAAGTTCGTCGAGAACGACTTCGCGGTCGGTCCGCCGACGATCGACTTCACCTGGTGGGACAGCGAGGGGAAGGAGCCGTCCCGCGGTCCGTAGAGGTTGCAGGCGTCGATGGTCACTTGTCCGGCCAGCCCGGACACCCGGGCCAGCGCATCGGCGATCTCCGGGCCCGGCACCGCGACCACCAGGACGTCGGCACCGGCCGCGTCGCCGCCGTCGCGGCCAAGACCGGTCACCTCGTGGCCGGCCTTCTCCCACAGACCGGCCAGGCCGCCTCCGACGCGTCCTCGTCCCACAACAGTGATCTTCATCCCGACTCCTCACGTAGGTCTGCCACAGCCGACACTCGCAGCACGTCGGCCGACTCGCGTCGGTGACGGTCGCCTATATGGCGGGGCTGCGTAGGGTCTGCCGACGGCGCGATCCAGTGCGGCGCTGCGCGGCGCGTGCGGGCACTGCGCCATGATCAGCTATGTGAGGGGGCGGACGGAGGAACGGTCAGTCCGTGTCGCGTGCGAGTGAGGCGAGGAGCCGGTCGAAGAGTACGCCCAGCGTTTCGACTTCGTCGTGGGCGAGCGGGTCGAAGAAGTAGCGGCGGACGGTCTCGGCGTGCTGCGGCGCGGCAGCCTCGATCGCGGCCCGGCCCTGGGCAGTCATGCGCACCATCGAGCCGCGTGCGTCGTCCTCGCACGGCTCACGGGCGACCATGCCGCGCTTCTCCATGCGGCTGATCTGATGCGACAGCCGACTCCGTTCCCAGCCCAGCTCGACCTGGAGCTCCCGGGCCCGTAGGACGTCGCCCGGCGACTCGGACAGGGGGACGAGTACCGCGTAGTCGGCTCCGGACAACACGGAGTCGCGGGCGAGCTGCCGGTCCAGGGCGCTTTGCAGTTGGCGCTGCAGGTCCCGGTACTTCTTCCAGACAGCCGCCTCACGCTCGTCGAGCCAGCGTGGTTCGTTCATGAGGCCAATCTTCTGGGTGTGTGTCCACTGGTTCGGGAATCGTAGCCGGAGGGCCTCAAGCGGCTTCGCGTGGTGCCCGAAGGCAGCGGCAGCCGGCCGGACCGGAGCACGTCTACAGAATCCGGCGCAGCCAGCGCAGCCGGGCCGCGCGGGCGGCCTGGGACAGTGCCGCGCCCGGCACCATGGCATCGAAGCCATGGAATCCGCCCGGCCACACGTGCAGCTCCGCGTCCCCGCCGGAGAGCCAGAATCGGGACGCGTACGCGACGGCCTCGTCCCGGAATGTCTCGGCGGAGCCGACGTCGATGAACAGCGGCGGCAGACCTGACAGGCTCGACGCACGTGCCGGCGCCGCGTACGGGGAGACGTCGGGGCCGCCGCGTTCCTCCCCGAGCAGCGCGGTCCAACCGGTGTCGTTCGACGTGCGGTCCCAGACGCCGCGTCCGGCCATCTGGATGCCGGACAGTGTGTCGTTGCGGTCGTCGAGCATCGGGCAGGCGAGGAGTTGACCGGCGACGCGCGGGCCGTGGCGGTCCCGGGCCAGGAGCGTGGCGGCCGCGGTCAAGCCCCCGCCCGCGCTGGCCCCGGCGACCACGAGGCGGCCGGGATCGACGCCGATGCCGGACGCGTGGTCCGCGACCCGAACGGCTGCCCGCGCCGCAACGCGGGGCGCTTGACGCGGCGTTCGGGCAGACCGGGGACGGCGCGCCGAACCGCTTCCACGTAGGCTTGGCGGTGCTCAACCTCCTCTCCGAGGCTGCGGCCGAGCAGCCTGTGCTGTGCGTCATCGACGACGCGCATTGGCTCGACCAAGCATCCGCGCAGGCCTTGGCCTTCGTCGCGCGCCGGCTCCAGGACGAACCCGTGGCGCTGCTGTTCGCCGAGCGCGATGCGAGCGACCGCCACGAACTGGCGGGCCTCCCTGAACTGACGCTTCGCGGCCTGGCCGACGACGATGCCCGTCGGCTCCTCGCGTCGCAGCTGCACGTGCCTCTCGACGGTGCCGTACACGACCGCATCATTGCCGAGGCGCGCGGCAATCCGCTCGCCCTCCTCGAACTGCCACACACCACCGACCTCGCGGGCGGGTTCGCGCTGCCCGCGGCGTCGCCCACCTCGGGGAAGGTCGAGGCGAGCTACCGGGCGAGACTGGCCGAACTCCCCGTCGAGACACGGACCCTGCTCCTGATCGCGGCAGCCGAGCCGACCGGCAGCCCGATCCTCCTGCGCGCGGCGGCGGAGCAACTCGGCGTCCCCGACGACGCGGTGACGCACGCGGAGGAGTCCGGCCTGCTGGCCATCGGCGGCCGGGTGCGGTTCCGCCACCCGCTGGTGCGTTCGACCGTCTACCGGTCCGCTGCCCTCGACGAGCGCCGCGCGGTCCATCGCGCATTGGCCGAGGCCGTCGCGGACACCGAGCCCGACCGCAAGGCGTGGCACTACTCACAGGCTGCACGCAAGCCGGACGAGGACGTCGCCGCGGCGCTGGAACGATCCGCCGACCGGGCCCGGGCCCGCGGCGGCGTCGCCGCCGCAGCGGCCTTCCTGGAGAAGGCCGCGAATCTGACGCCGGATCCCGCCCGCCGCGCCGAACGAGCCGTCGTCGCTGCGCGCGCCAAGCGCGACAGCGGCGCCGCGGACTCCGCATTGTCCCTGCTGTCCATGGCGGAAGCCGGACCGCTCGACGACCTCCAGCGTGCCACGGTGGCCACGCTGCGTGCACGGATGGCGTTCGACAAGAACCGGGACGACGCCGCAGTCGAGAAGCTGCTTCGGGCGGCCCGGCTCATGGCACCGCTCGACACCTTCTCGGCCCGCGAGGCATTCCTCGAGTCCCTCGCCGCGGCGGTGTTCGTCGGCCGGTTCACCACCGCTGACCGCATGCTCGACATCGCCGAGGCCGCCCGTGCCATGAGTCCCACCCCACCGAATCCACGCCCGCTCGACCGACTGCTCGACGGATTGACCACCCAGATCAGGCACGGGTACACGGAGGCGGTGCCGGAATTGCGCCGGGCCGTGGACGTCTACCGGCGCGGTGCGGGACGCGACGCGTACGACGTGGGCCAGTTATGGGTGGCCTGCGGTCCCGCGATGGACCTGTGGGACGACGCGGCATGGCGGGAGCTGGCCGCCCGCCAGCTCGAGCTGGTGCGCGGCGAGGGCATGCTCGCCGAACTGCCCGTGGCCTTGAGCTACCGGGCCCTCGCACATGTCCACGCGGGCGAGTTCGCCGACGCCGCCGCGCTGGTCGACGAGGCGCACGCGATCGCGGCGGAACTCGGCACCCCGGCCATGCTCCACGTCGACGTCACCGTGGCCGCGTGGCGCGGCGACGAGAAACGCACCACCCGGCTCGCCGACATCGCCACCCGCGACGCCGGCGCGCGCGGCGAGGGACGGCTCCTCAGCGCCACCGAGTACGCCCGGACCGTACTGCTCAACGGCCTGGGCCGCTACGACGCCGCCCTCTCGGCGTGCCGAGCGGCAGGCGATCTCGACGAGATCAGCTTCCACTCCTGGATACCTGTGGAGTTCATCGAGGCCGCGACGCACGCCGGACGCCCCGATCTCGCGGAGCCCGTCGTGAAGCTCCTGTCCGAGCGCACTGCCGCGAGCGGCTCAGAGTGGGCGCTCGGGACCGAGCTGCGCTCGCGGGCCCTGCTCGCCGAGGGGCCGGCCGCCGAGAAGCTGTACCGGGAGGCGATCGAGCATCTTGCCCGCAGCGACGGCGCCCCCCACGTCGCGCGCGCCCGACTGGTGTACGGCGAATGGCTGCGCCGCGAGGGCCGGCGGTCCGAGGCGCGGGTGGAGTTGCAGGCGGCGTACGAGCAGTTGTCCGTGCTCGGGGCAGCGGCGTTCGCGGGACGGGCTGCCCGAGAGCTCGCCGCGACCGGCGCCCGCGCGCGGCGACGGGTCGGCGACGCGCCGACCCGTCTCACCGCGCAGGAGTTCCAGATCGCCCGGCTGGTCGCCATGGGCGCGACGTCGAAGGAGGTGGGCACGCAGCTGTTCCTGAGCCCGCGCACCATCGACGCCCATCTGCGGAACATCTTCCGCAAGCTCGGCATCACCTCGCGCCGCCAACTGCGCGACCTGCCGCTGACCACATGACCATGTGACCGCGGTGGGCGGCGCCGAGGCGCGGCCCACCCCGCCCACATGCGAGTTGTCAGTCCTTGCCGAGGAGCTGAAGCTCCCAGGCCAGGCTGGTGCCGAAGCTGCCGCCGTGGTCGAACATGATCTGGCTGATGCCGGGGACGGTCGCCTCGCGTGCCCAGTCGCGCTGCCATTCCGCGATGACGGTCCCGGCGGTCATCGGGATGACGCCCGCCTGGATCATGCGCTGGACTCCGCGTTCATGGGCCTCGACCGTCGTCGCGCCGGACGCGTCCGTCACCGCGTAGACCCGGTAGCCGTCGGCCATGGCGTGGATCGCCGGGAAGGCGAGGCAGATGTCCGTCCACAGGCCGGCTATGACGAGGTCCTTGCGGCCGGTGGCGGCGACGGCGTCGACGACCCGCTGGTCCTCCCAGGTGTTGATCGTGGTGCGGTCGATCGGCTTCTGATCGGGGAACACGTCCTGGATCTGCCGGATGATCCGGCCGCCGCGGTCCTCGACGACCGTACTGAGGATCGTCGGTACGTCGAACAGCTTGGCGCCCTTCGCCAGGGCGGTGACGTTGTTGACCACGAGGTTGGGGTCCATGCTGTGCGTCCCGGCGAACTGCGCGCCCTGGTGGTCGATCAGCAGGAGGACCGACCTTTCGGGTGCGAGCAGTGCGTCCAGGCCGGTGTAGGTGACGCCGTTGGCTGCCATGTATGAGTCTCCGGTATCGCTGGTTCCCCGAGAGGCCGATCGGCCCTCGCCGAACCGAAGCTCCCATCGCGGAGCGCGGCCTCGCATCGGTGATGGCTACTTAGACTCGTGTTACGTACTGGCCCTGGTCCACCGCGACCGGGTTCCGCTGCGGCTGGAACTCCTGCTCGTTCCACACCTTTGGTCTCCAGGTCGTCGCAGGGGTCCGCGAAGTGCCAGCGGCGTTCAGGCGAAACACATCGACTGACCTGCGTCGCGCCCGCTTCGCCCCTGCAGGGAGGAGCCGGCGCGGCGGGGGTACTGGCGGCACATCTCGTGTCAGCGGCCGACAGAGGCAGCAGCGGTGAGGTGCTGCCAAGAGAGGTATGTGGTGACGTCGTTCGGGTCGTGGGTGGCGAGGGCGATGTAGCCGTCGGGCCGGATGAGGAAGAGGCCCGTGTTGGCGTATGCGTTGCGGGCGTGCCTGTGCGTGTCGTGCAGGGTGTCCGAGCCGGTCCGGGAGGTGTGGATGCGGTAGGTGCGGACCTGTTTGCCGGTGAGGCGCGGGGTGGGTGTGTCGCCGAAGGCCAGGAGGGTGAAGTGGGGGCTCCGGAAGATGTCGAATAGGCGTACGAGAGTGCCGGAGGTGTCCGTGCAGGGGGCGTCGGGTGCTCGGTCGCCTGCCTGAAGCGCGTCGTCGGCGGGAGTGGGGCGGCGGTCGATGGCCAGCGGGCCGCCCCGGTAGGTCAGATCGAGTTGCAGGGTGTCGTCGCCGCGGCGGGTCCAGCCCGTCCGGGAGTCCTCCTGGTCCCGGCTCAGAATGCCGCTGGAGCGTTGCAGCAGGTCGGCGGCGACCTGCTGCCGTTCGGCGTGATAGGTGTCGAGGAGTTCCGGCGGGGCGTTGTGGCGCAGTACCGCCCCCAGTTTCCAGCCGAGGTTGTAGGCGTCCTGGACGCTGGTGCGGACAATCTGATGGCAATGGAGATGCGCGCCATGGTGGCGGACTCCGGAAACGACCGCAATGCGGTGGCGCCCTAGCTGCGGCGAATCGCGGAGCTTCTACGAGCGCAAGCGCGCCGAAGGCAAACGACCCACCCAGGCCGTCCTCGCCCTCGCCCGACGCCGAGTGAATGTCTTGTGGGCCCTGATTCGTGCCAGACGGTGCTACCAAAGCAACCCCCAGTCACAACTGCCGCTTGACGACATCATTGGCCTCGCCGTTTCGGTTGAGATGAGGCCGGGAGCGGGGAGGAAATACGAACGTGCCTTCTGAGCTGGGACGATGAACCTTGTCGAGGGGTTCTGTCGGTCCAAGCGGAAGGCGCTTTCTGCGTGCAGGGTGTCGAGAAAACGAGCTGCGCGATCGACTCGATCCTCCGGCGGGCGCAGGGTGCGGCGGCGCGGGCACCCTTGCATAGGCTGGCCGTCTCATCCGACGCACCGCGACGAGGATCAGCCCATGCGCAGCAGCACCAGGATCCGCCTGATCGAGCCCACCGACGCCGCCCCGATCGCCGCGCATCGGATGCGGGACTTCGAGGCTTTCCGGCCGTGGGAACCGGCCCAGCCGGCCGACTTCTTCACCCCGGAGGGTCAGGCGGAGCGGATAGACAGCCTGCTGGCCGGATACCGGGCCGGCACGGTCTGGCCGGGCGTGGTGCTCGCCGACGACCAGGTGATCGGGCAGGTCACCGTCGGAGGCATCCTGCCGCAGCCGCACCTGCGCCGCGGTTCCGTCGGATACTGGATCGCCAGCGTCGCCCAGAATCAAGGGCACGCCGGGCACGCCGTCGGGCTTGTACTCCGGGTGATGACGGACGAACTCGGGTTGCACCGCGCCGAGGCGTCCACCAATCTGGAGAATCTGCCGTCGCAACGGGTGCTGCGCCGCAACGGGTTCAGCCCGTACGGCGTCGCGCACTCCTCGATCTTTCTCGACGGGAGCTGGCGGGACGGGCTGCTGTGGGAGCGGGTCCTCGGCGACTGACCTCGCCGCTTCGGTTGAGATGAGGCCGGAAGCGGGGAGGAAGCACGAACGTGCCTTCTGAGCTGGGACGATGAACCTTGTCGAGGGGTTCTGTCGGTTTAGGCGGAAGGTGCATTGGTACGGCACCCAGATCCTGGTCCGCGCCGACAGCGCCTCTCCAGCGGTCCCTGGGGATCGCCGACACTGCCGAACTGGCCCTGGCCGACTGGCAGCAGATGGGCGGCCCGACCGCGGATCTCGAGTGGGCTCGCCGCTACATCGCTGACAGCGCACGCGATGTGTACCAGTGGTGTGCCGAGCTTGGTATCGAGTGGGTGTCTCTCGACCAGCCCGAGGGGAACAGCGTGCCGCGCCGGCACCTTCCCGCTGGTTGGGGCCGCAGGATCATCGAGGTACTCGAAACTCGCGCCCGGGCACTGGGCGTCACCATCCGGACCGGCGTGACGGCCGAGGAACTGTGTCATGCGGATGGAAGGATCACCGGCGTGAGGATCCGCTCCGCTGGAGAGGTGGAGACCCTGGCCACACCAGCAGTCGCCATATGCACGGGCGGCTTCATCGGTCGTATCGAAACAGTGCTGAAGCACTCCCCCCCAGCTGCGGGCACTGCCCCGCGTTCTCGCCGGGGGAGCCCCCACTGCGGTCGGTCTGGGACACGATCTCCTGCATGCCTGCGGTGCGGAGTTCACCAACCTCGACCACCTCTGGGTTTACCCCACTGGAACCCCCGACCCGAGCGACCCTTCCGACACGCGTGGACTTGGTCTGCGGGGCGTCACCACAGAGATCTGGCTGAACACTGACGGCCGCCGATTCCACGACGAGTCACTGCGCGGCGGCCACTCGGGCACCAATGCTCTCCTCGAACAGTCCGGGCAGACAGCCTGGTCGGTCTTTTCGGCAGCCGAAGCCGAGCACGTGCTGTTGATCGACAATGAGTACTACGGCACGTCGGCTGGGCCGGATCCGACCGCAATGAAGCAGTTCTGGGCCGAGTCCGCTCACGTGCGCACCGCTGACGGCCCGGCCGAGCTGGCCCGATCGGCTGGCCTCCCCGAGGAGGCAGTGGTCCAGGCACTTGACGACTTCAACGCGGCGGTCACGTCGGGGGACGCAGCAGAACCGCTTACCGGGCGCTCCTTGGCCGGGCTACGTGAGGTGACCGGGTGGGCTGATCGCCGTGCAACTTTTCCCGATGGCGCAGAAGAACCTCGGTGGCGTGCACACGAGTCCACAGTGCGAAGTACTGAGTCGCTCCGGTGAGCCGATCGAGGGCCTGTATGCCGCTGGCGAAGTATCGGGCATGGCGGGAGGGCGGATCAACGGTCGAGCAGCGCTCGAGGGCACGATGTTCGGGCCCTGTCTGTACTCCGGCAGGATAGCGGGCCGGGCCCCTGCGAGCCGGGCCCAATGAGTCCGGGCCGCGTGCGGTTGCTCGGGTTCTGGTCATCCAGATATACCTTGGGCATTGTTGAAGGCGGAGGTGGATCGGTCCATGGCGAAGCAGCGCAGAACTCTTGTCGCGGCTGAGTCGGATATCGAGTTGCCCGCTCGCCGACTCTCGCTGACGGAACAGGTCTACCACCGTCTCAAGGAGGAGATCCTTCAAGTCCGTCACGGCCCTGGTGCGCTGCTGCTCGAGCCTGAACTCGCTGCGCGTTACGGCATTTCGAAGACCCCTGTGCGCGAGGCCCTGCGGCTACTGCTGCAGGACGGCTGGGTTGTGGTCATGCCGCGCAAGGGATATCTCGTGCGCCCGGTCCGACTTGAGGACATCCGAGAGGTGTTCGAGGTCCGTCGGATGGTAGAGCCGGTGATGGCAGCGCAAGCGGCTCAGTTGCGTACCACCGAGGACGTCGCCAGGTTGTCCGGGCTCTGCTCCCAGCAGTCCAGTGACGCCGATTCGATTGAGCATGCGCTGGGCGCGGCGAGGGCTTTCCACAGTGAACTGGCTGCTCTGACGGGCAACGGCAGGGCCCTTGCGATCTTGACTGACCAACTCGACGAGGTACGTCGACTGCACCACCTCATGCCGAAGGTCGAGGACCACATCACCTCGACCGAGGAACTCACCGCGCACCGGCAGATCCTGGCCGCGGTGGAGGCGAAAGATGGGTCGGCAGCCTCCGAGTTGATGATGAATCACCTCGCTGAGGTAGCTGGAACGATGGTTGACGCCTTCGCGGGCGTTCGGCGCTGACAGCAGCGCACACCAGACCTGCCAACCGGCTGGCCGCGTGATATCGGCCAGCCGGAGCCAAGCCCCAGCCTCGTACTTTCACGAAGCACGGTGTCCGACGGGTGATCGGGGAAACGAAAAGTGCCCCTGACCGGCGGGCCACTTGTCCTTGTCGCCGAAGGCGATGGGGACCAGACCGTCCTTCTTCATCTGCTTGCACAGCGCGATGAACGCGGACCAGGTGGCGGGCACCTCGTACCCGTACTTCTGGAAGACACTCTTCCGGTAGAAGACCGCCCAGGGGCAGGTGTGCATGGGAACGAAGTGGTACTTCCCGTCCGCGCCCTTGCTGAGGTCGTGCATGGCGGCGGGGAAGTTGCCGCCGGTCTTCTTCCAGACGTCGTCGATCGGGGTCGAGAGCCCCTTGGCCGCGAAGAACTGCATCCGGTAGCCGGTGAACCAGCCGAACACGTCGTCCGGTGTGCCCTGCAGATACGAGTTGATCTGCTCCTGGAAGGTGTTGTGGTCCTTGGTGTTGACCTCGACTTTGATGCCGGAGCGCTGGGTGAACTCGGCGTAGACGTCGGCGAATGCCTTCTTCGGTACGTCGTCGGAGGCGCCGGAGCCGAGGGTGACCGTGTTCGGGTCGGACGACCCCGAGGCGTTGCCGCCGCACGCGCCGAGCAGCGGGATGCCGGCGCCGAGGGCCGTCGCCCCGCCCAGTCCGCGCAGGATGGTGCGGCGCCCGGGGCCGTGGGCGGAAGTGGCGGCAGGAGGGAATCTCATGACGGCTCCTGAAGGCAGAGGGAAGGGTGATTGCGTCATCGCGGTCCACATGGTCACTCAGAACAGAACGCGATCCAACAGCAGCGCCCATGTGAGCCGTTCGGCTGATCGAACGTCGAGGGTTTTGGTGCACCTTTCTCGGCAGGTGGGCGGCGCGGGAGATCGGATAGATCGACTCCGTTTCGCCGTACGGCCGTCCGACTTGGTCGCTTACCTCTAGAGAGAGCGCTTTCCCTAAATGACCATGGTTTAAGGCGAGTTGGCGACGTGGTGGACAGAAGTCCAAGGTCGTTCGACATTCCTCCATGGCGTCACCTGAGTCGCAGGGATAGAACTCGACGGGGTCGAGCTCCGATGATTCGTGGCCCGACGGGGGTGCGGATCGTGTTGTCTGTGCCTCCAGTAATCCACCACAACCGAACATCGCAGTCGGTGTCTGTCGGAACGATCACGTACTCCCCTTCCACCTCGGAGTCGACATGACCTGGACAAGCAAGTGGAGGCCGGCGCTGTTCGCGGCGCTCCTGGCACTGCTCCTCGGTGCCGTGACGGGCTGGGGCGTACCGCCCGCCCACGCGGCCACCAGTACGGCCGTCACCGTCGACGGCACTCAGTCCGGCCGCACTTTCGACGGCATCGGCGCGATCAGCGGCGGCGGCGGAAACTCGCGGCTGCTGATCGACTACCCCGAGCCGCAGCGCAGCCGGATCCTCGACTACCTCTTCAAGCCGGGCTACGGCGCGTCCCTGCAGTTCCTGAAGCTGGAAGTGGGCGGCGACACCAACTCCACCGACGGCGCCGAGCCCAGCCACATGCACACCCGCGACAAGGTGGACTGCAACAGCGGCTACGAGTGGTGGCTCGCAGAACAGGCCAAGGCCCGCAACCCCCGCATCAAGCTGCAGGCCCTGTCCTGGGGGGCGCCGGGGTGGATCGGCAGCGGCAACTTCTGGTCCCAGGACATGATCGACTATCTGATGTCCTGGTTCGGCTGCGCGAAGAAGCACGGGCTGACCATCGACTACGTGGGCGGCTGGAACGAGCGGGGCTGGGACGCCGACTGGTTCAAGCAGCTCAAGTCGACGCTCATGGCGAAGGGTTACCGCACCAAGGTCGTCGCGGCCGAGAGCTTCGGCTGGGACGTCGCCGACGCGATGGCCAAGGACAGCGAGTTCAAGGACGCCGTCGACGTCATCGGATCGCACTACCCCTGCGGCTACCAGAGCGCCTTCACCTCATGCCCCTCCAGCGACGTGGCCCAGTCCATGGACAAGCCGCTGTGGGCCAGCGAGAACGGGTCCCTCGACACCGATGGCGGAGCCAAGGCCGTGGCCCGCGCGATCAACCGCGACTACATCGACGGCAAGATGACGGCGTTCGTCAACTGGCCGGTGATCGCGTCGCTCTACCCGAACCTCTTCTTCTCCACGGACGGCATGTCGATCGCCAACCAGCCGTGGTCCGGCGCCTACCACATCGGCGCGACGACCTGGGTGACCGCGCACACCGCCCAGTTCACCCGGCCCGGCTGGAGCTACATCGACTCGGCGAGCGGCTATCTGGGCGGTGATCGCTCCAACGGCAGCTACGTGTCGCTGAAGTCGCACAACGGCTCCGACTACTCCACCGTCATCGAGACGATGGACGCCACCGCGGAGCAGACGGTAAACCTCACCGTCCGGGGTGGGCTCCCGACCGGAACGGTCCACGTCTGGTCCACCGATGTGGAGTCGTCCGGCACCGATGACGACTTCGTCCGGGGCGCGGACATCACGCCCGTGGACGGCTCGTACTCGCTGACCCTGGAGCCCGGGCACGTCTACACCCTCACGACGACCAGCGGCCAGGGCAAGGGCACCGCGACGTCCCCGGCCAAGGCCGCGCTGCAACTGCCCTACTCCGACAACTTCGACAAGCGAGCCGCCTCGAAGAGCCCCCGCTACTTCACCGACATGAACGGCGCCTTCGAGACCACGGTGTGCGCCGGCGGTCGCTCCGGCACCTGTCTGCGCCAGATGGCGCCGACCAGCCCGATCCGGTGGACCGACGAGCCCTACAACGCCCCGTACTCGATCATGGGCGATGGGTCCTGGTCCAACTACACCGTCACCGCGGACGCCCTGTTCAGCGAGAAGGGCACGGTGGAACTCCTCGGCCGGGTCGGTCAGCAGGGCCGCAACAACAACGGCCTGAACGCGTACCACCTCCGCGTGAGCAACAACGGCACCTGGTCGATCGACAAGAGCGACACCACGTGGAAGTTCACCCGGCTCACCGGGGGACGGACCAGCACCCTCGGCCTGAACAAATGGCACACCGTCGCCTTCACCCTGCAGGACACGAAGCTGACCGCCTCCGTGGACGGCAAGGAACTCGGCAGCGTGACCGACTACTCGCTCAGCAGCGGCCAGGCCGGGCTCGGGGTGACGGGCTATCAGACCCAGCAGTTCGACAACTTCGACCTCACCCCGGGCGCACCGTCGCCGCAGCACCTCGGCCCCGTCACCTCGGGCCTGACCGACACCTGCCTCGAAGCGGAGAGCGGCGCCGAAGCCGACGGCACCCGGGTGCTGGCGGGCGACTGCGCGGGCAGCGCCGCGCAGACGTGGTGGTGGGGCAATGGCCGGCTGCGCTTGGGCAGTTCGACCGGCAGGTGCCTGGACGTCACCGGAGCGGGCACCGACAACGGCTCCCCGGTCGAACTGTGGGAGTGCAACGGCGGAGGCAACCAGCAGTGGGTGCCCCAGACCGACGGCACGCTCCAGGGCCAGCAGTCCGGGCGGTGCCTCGCGGTGCCCGGAACTGACGCGACGCAGCAGCTGGTGATCCAGGACTGCGACGGCACGGCGGTGAATCAGCGCTGGACCCTGCCGTAGCGGGGCATGGGGCGCACGTCTGCGCCTGACCCGATCGGTGTGGTGCGACGGCGGTACGTACGGTCCGGTAGCCGTCGCACCACACCTCACTTTCGCCGGACCACGCATCGAAGGAGCAGACGCGTGATCGACAACATGAATGGTGTGAGACGCCGGGGTGTGCTCGCCGCCGGCCTGGCCGGTGTGGGCGCCGCGCTGGTACCCGCGGGGCGGGCCGCCGCCGAGCCGGGCGGAGGGGTGTCGTTTGTGTCCGACGGCGCCGGCCAGCGCGGGCGCCGGGTGCTGAACTGCAACGCCGGCTGGGCCTTCTGGCGGGAGGACGTCTCCGGTGCCCACAAGCCCGGCTTCGACGACACGCAGTGGGCCGCGGTGTCGCTGCCGCACACGATGCGGCTGGAGCGCAAACACCCCTCGGTGTACGACGTGTTCGCGGGGATCGGCTGGTACCGGCGGTACTTCCGCCTCGATCCGCAGGACGGAGGGCGGCGGCTGAGCGTGGTGTTCGACGGCGTCCAGACCGACTGTGTCGTCTACCTGAACGGTGAGAAGGTCGCCGAGCACCAGGGCGGCTACATGGGCTTCGTCGTGGACATCACCGGCAAGGTCCGGTTCGACGGCGACAACGTCCTCGCCGTGCGGGTGTCGAACCTCGACGAACCGCTCACCCCGCCCGGCAAACCCCGCACCCAGCTGGGCTTCCTCACCTTCGGCGGCATCTACCGAGGCGTCACGCTCCGGATGACGAACCCGGTGCACATCTCCGACCCGCTGCAGGAGGACCTTGTCGCCGGCGGCGGAGTCTTCGTCTCGTACTCGAAGGCGACCACGCTCCGAGCGACCGCTCAGGTCAAGACGCATGTGGTGAACGAGACGGCCGACGCCGCCCGGATCAGATTGACCACGGACTTGTACGACGCCGAGGGCACCGCCGTCGCACACGCCACGGACACCGGGACGATCTCCGGGAAGGACGGTCGCACGTTCACCCAGCCCCTGAGCGTGGCCCGGCCGCACCTGTGGCATCCCGACTCCCCTTATCTTTACCGGCTGGTCAGCCAAGTCTTCGTCGACGACCGCCTGGTCGATACGGTCACCACGCGGACCGGAATCCGGCGGATCGACTACAAGGCGGACGGGTTCTACCTCAACGGCGAGCGGCTGTACCTGCGCGGCGCCAACTGCCACCAGAACTACGCCTACATCGGCGATGCCGCCCCGGCCTCGATGAAGTACCGCGAGGCACTCCGGCTGAAGCTCGGCGGGTTCAATGCCGTGCGGGCCGCGCACTACCCGCACGATGTCGCCTTCCTCGACGCCTGTGACGAACTCGGTCTCCTCGTCGTGGCCTGCGAGCCGGGCTGGCAGTACTGGAACGGTGACCAGACCTTCGTCTCCCGTACGTATCGCGACATCGCCACGATGATCCGGCGGGACCGCAACCGCCCTTCGGTGATCCTGTGGGAGACCTCTCTCAACGAGACCCACTACCCGCAGTGGTGGGCCAAGGAGGCCGACTCCGTCGCGCACGCCGAGATGCCGGGCGACCAGATGTTCACCTCGGCGGACTACGGGATCTGGGGCGGCGAGTACGACGTCGACTACAAGGTCGTCAACACCGACGGCTCGGATCCCGCGCCGAACGTGCCCTTCCTGACCCGCGAGTGGGGCGACTGGGAGGACCCCAGCCGCACCGACCGGGCTGCCGGAGAGAGCGCGATGGTGAACCAAGTCGTCATTCGCCAGCGTTACTTGAACGGCGACGGCTACTGGGACTGGGGCGGTCTCGACGCCAACAACCGAATCGGCGGCTACTTCCTGTGGGTATTTGAGGACTACGGCACCAACGACGTCTACCAGAAGTCCGGCGCCGTCGACATCGACCGCTACCCCAAGTACTGCTACCACTGGCTCAAGTCCATGCAGCCGGCACGCAATTCGAACCACGGCGGCCCGATGGTCTTCGTCGCCAGCGCCCACACCGCCGACTCCGAGAAGAAGGTGCGGGTCTTCAGCAACACCGACCGCGTCCTGCTGTACCAGAACGGCCGGCTCGTCGGCGAGCAGACCCGTGCCGGCAACGCCGCGACCGCACCGAACGTGGCGGCCAAGGGCGGCAGCCCGTACTACACGTTCACCCTGCCGCAGTTCGCCGCCGGAGAACTCAGCGCCGAGGGCTACCTGGGCGACGTGCTCGCCGCGACCCACCACGTCAACACCCCTGGTGCAGCACACCGCTTGGAGGTCGTCGCCGACGACGCGGGCGGCCGGGCCGCGCTCATCGACCTGCTGGCCTTCGCCCTGGGCGACAGCTCGCAGGACGGGAAGAAGACGGCACGCAAGCTGCTGGACCGGGTCGAGCCTGGACAGGCGGAGAAGCTCGTCGATCTGGCTGGTGCGCAGCGCGGCCGCACCCTGTCGGCGAAGGAGGCCGCGGGCCTGCGCATGGCCGCCGGACTGCTCGACCGGATCCGGCCGGTCGCCGACGGCTCCGACCTGATCCCCGTGTACATCAAGGTCGTCGACGCCGACGGCACCCTCGTCACCGACTCCTCCGCCACCCTCGCCATCGAGGTGACCGGAACCGGCACGCTGATCGGCGAGAACATTCCCCGGATCGCGACCCAGACGCAGAAGGCCCAGGGCGGCATCGGCTACGCCCTGATCGCCACCGGCACCGCAGGCGGCTCCCTCACCCTCACCGCGACCTCGACCGGCCTCGACAGCGGCCAGTACACCGTGCGAACCGAGCCGTACACAGGTACCCATGTCGCCGACGGCACCCACCCCACCTGGAAGAACATCTCCACGCTGGAGAGCCAAGGCGCGCAGAACCTGGCCCTGTTCAAGGAGGCGACCGCCTCCACCGCCCAGTCAGGACACGCACCGGCCGACGCGGTGGACGACGCAGCGGAGTCCAAGTGGGTGGGGAACGGGCCCGACCCGGCCTGGTGGCAGGTCGACCTCGGGGCGTCGGCCGAGCTAGAGCAGTTCCAGATCCTGTGGGAGACCGACCGGACCGCGTACCAGTACCGGATCCTGACGTCCGACGACGGCACCACGTGGACGACGACCGTCGACGCGCATGACAACACCACGATGGTCACCACCGCCGTCCATCAGGTACAGGTCACGACGCGTCACGTACGGGTCGACATCCTCGGCGCCGGTGACTGGTGGCCCTCGATTCGCGAGTTCCGCGCGGTCCCGCCCGGCGGCAGCGGCGGTGTACCCCCGGCCGACCCCGGGCCGAAGATCGCCCGCGACCAGATCAAGACGGTCACGGCGTCCAGCGCCGCCACCGGCTTCGAACCCGACAAGGCCTTCGACGGCGACATCACCTTCGGCACCGGCTGGAACGCCGCCTCCCCGGCGGTCCCCCAGACGCTCACCGCGGAACTGGCCGCAGCCCACGACCTCGCCGGAGTGCGCATCCATTGGGGCAAGGACAGCAGCTGGTACACCTTCGACCTGGAGACCTCGAGGGACGGCAGCACCTGGGACACGGCACTCTCCGGCCTGACCCGAAGCGGCCAGTACACCCTCCCTGAGCTCTTCGCAGCGCCGAACGTGCGCCAGATACGCATCACCGTCACCCAGGTCAGCGGCGGTGGCGCGCAGAGCGTTGCGGGAATCGCGGAGGTGATCCTCTACGGGACGCCGGCCTGAGGAAGGACGGGGCTTCGCCGGCCAGGAGGACCGGGTGACCGGAACGACGCCGGCGAGACTGTCGGAGGAGTTCAAGCGGGATGCGGGCAGGCTGGTGGCGCCCACCGGCCGGTCGATCAACTCCATGGCCAAGGGGCTCGGAATGCACCGAGTCGGCGGGCCGCAGCGTGAGGGCTTGTGGTGCGTATTACCCCCAGGCCGGGCTTCTGCACTGGCGTGGGGAACCGCTGACGCCCAGCCCGCCGGGATGGACACCCATGCCGCCCTGGAGGGGCCCATGCTTCCGGTCGCATCTGCATCCGGTCGCGGATTGCGAGACGGGCCGGGCGGGGTGGTGACAACTGTCCTTGAGCTTTGACGGTCCCACCTGGCACAGGTCGTAACGACCGTTCAGGGGCGTCCAGTCGATCCAGGACAGGCGCGTAATGCCAGTTCAGGGCCTCCCGGTCCGGGGGAGTCCGCACAGTTGGTGAGACCTGTGTGAGAGCGCGCAAGACGACGAAGCCCTGCCGGATTGCTCCGGCGGGGCTCTTCGGTATCTGACGGAACAACGGACTCATGTGCGCGTCCGCGGCCTTCATCTACTCCACAGAGGTCCACTTGCTCCTGACGCGGCCCCGTTGCTCGGCGTGATTTCTACGCAGTACGCCCGGGGGTTGCCGAACTCTCCGCCGCTGTGAGGTTCAAGCTCCCATCGGACACCACCGAACCCGGAAGGTCCATGTCTGGCTCCACGAAGCCGTGCTTGGGGGCGGGCTGCCGTTTCCCGCCCTGCGGCGGCGGGTGAATGCAAACTCGGCAGTAATCAGTACGTAGGAAAATCGGTCCAATAGAACGTTCGGTGAGTGTGCGTACAACAATCAATGTTGCTCGGGAAGATCAAGAGCACTCACATGAGTGAACCCGGTCGAAACGATTTGGCCTCGATGTACATGGCTCCACTACGGTGGCGGAAGAGCGGGTACTGGACCCCATCGACGAGGAATTCGACCCAGCAGGGAAAGCGAATTCTGGAAATGGGTGCTTCCGTCCGCGCATCTGTGCACTGTTTCGGTGTGCGCAGTGCCCGAGGTCCCTGTCATACATATGCGTAGCGAGGATGGAGCATCATGCCGCCCGTAGTACCGCCCTTCCTGTTCGGCCTCATCGCCGCTCCACTGGCCAGGCGTCTCCTCAAGCCGCTGATGCGAGGCGTCGTCAAGGCATCCGTCGGTCTCGCCGTTGAGGTGAAGAAGGCGACCCTTGAGGCCGGAGAGAACATCCACGACCTTGCGGCCGAGGTGGCCGCCGAGATGGTGGCGGCGCAGATCGCGGCCGGTGACGTCGAAGCCCGTTCGGGTGACGGTCAGCAGGCCTCCGAGAGCAGCGCCCCGAAGGGCGCGAAGGACGAGGCCGCCGCCAAGGCTGAGGGCGAGGCGAGGGCTCCTAAGATCCGCGCGAGCGTCGGCGCCGGCAAGCCGCGCTGACGGTTTGTCCGGCGGCCCGGCCGTCACCCGGGCTCGGAGAAATGCGCCCGAGTGACGGTCCGCCGCGGATCTGTCGGCCACATCGATTTCCCCAGATATTCCGCTCTTTCGCATTGATCCGTCGTGCTGGTGACGGCTTTTGCGACCTTCACAAACAGGTGAACGTACACATGCCATCTCTGCTGGGTGCCGCAGCCGGATATCGCTCCGTGGATTTGGGCGTGCGACCGCGTTCGGTCATTCCGGGCCGTCAGCGCTGGGACGTCAAGCTGGTTCTCGGACGGCCTCAGGCGGCCGAGGTCCTCGCCGCGACCCTGCGACGCCTTCCCGGCATCACCGAGGCGCAGGCCAGCCCGATCACCGGCGGGGTCCTCGTCCGGCACGATGCGCGGGTGAAAGCCGCGGACGTTGGCCGGCTCGTCCGCAGAGCCGTCACCCTGGTCGTGGAGGGCTCGGCCGGAGCGGGGCGTCCGGCCCCGGCACGGCCCGCCGCCGAGCCCGCCCCGCGCGCGGATCGCGGCGTTGTGCGCCCCGTGCTCGCCGTCGGGGGTGGGGTGGCGGCCGGCATCGCCCTGATCCGCGGGTCGGCGCTCAGCAAGCAGCTGGTGGCGCTGGGCGGAGTGGCGGCGGCGACCGCGGCCGTTGTCCGGACGGCCTGGCGCAGAACGGTCGACGTGACCCGGGACCTGCCCGGAACAGGAGCCGAACGACACCCCCTGCTGGAGATCGTCGAGCCGCACCGTCGGCATCTCTACCGCGCCTCCGCGCTGTCGGTCGCCTGTCAGGTCTCGGAGATGGCGCTCGGTACCTTCCTCGGCTGGACCGCGCTGGTCCTCATCAAGGGCGAGGCCGCGCCGCTCGTCCGCTTCGGCCTGACGACCGCGTCCGCCCAACTATGGGGCTTGGCAGGGCTGGTGGCAGCAGCCTGTGCCGCCGTGGCAGCCCTCTCGTACTCCTCGAACCTCCAGTGGCGCCAGCTCGGCCAGGACATCGAGCACGACTGGCGCAACCGGACGTACGCTCATGTGCAGCACCTCGAACTGCGGCACCTGGAGGGCGAACGGACCACCCGGATCGCCGGCGCGCTCACCGACGACGTCCGTCAGCTGGGCACCTTCTTCGCCACCTCGGCCAACGACCTGCTGCAACTGGGCACCAGCCTGGTCCTCCTGGTGCCGCTGTTCCTGCTGCTGGCACCGCAGATCGCCTGGATCGCGTTCCTGCCCATTCCGGTCATCGCCTGGCTGTCGGTCCGCTACCAGGACAAAGTCGCGGCCGACTACGCCGTCTCCGGCGAGCACCGCGCCAGGCTGCACAGCCAGCTGGTGAACACGCTGGAGGCCGGCGCCACCGTCAAGAGCTTCTGCACCGAGGACTACGAGGCCGAGCGCATCGACGGGCTGAGCGGGGAGGCTCAGGAGAGCAACCAGCAGACCGACCGGAGCACGATCCGTCACGCTGAGATCGTCCGGGTCTGCACGACCAGCTCGATGGCCGGCACCCTGCTGATCGGCGGCCGGTCGGTGCTCAACGGCAGCCTGTCGTTCGAGGTGTTCAGCCCACTGATCGGGCTGCCCCAGATGGTGCTGCTGCGGATGAACCGGCTCGGCGGCATCGTCGACCAGTACCAGCGCACGATCACCGCCTACGACCGGGTCCAGCGGCTGCGCGCCCTGCCCGCCGAGACCGACGGCACCGGCGAACCGCTCGACGTCGAGAAGGTGCACGGGGAGATCGTCCTCGACAACGTGACCTTCGCCTACCCCGGTCGGCCGCCGGCGCTGGAGGACCTCTCGCTGACCATCCCCGCCGGGCAGGTCACCGCCCTTGTCGGCGCCACCGGCTCCGGCAAGACGACGATCGCCAAGCTGCTGATGCGATTCCAGGACGCGGAGTTCGGCAGCGTGCTGCTCGACGGGCGGGACGTGCGCGACTTGCCGCGGCACGATCTGCGCCACGCGATCGGGTTCGTCGCCCAGGACCCCTTCCTCTTCGACGGCACCATCGCCGACAACATCCGCTACGGCAGCTTCGGCGCCTCTGACGAGGCCGTGGTCGAGGCGGCCATGATGGCCGAGTCACACACCTTCATCGCGACGCTGCCGGACGGCTACGACACGGTGATCGGCGAACGCGGAGCCGCCCTCTCGGGCGGGCAGCGGCAGCGGATCGCGCTGGCGCGCGCGATCCTCAAGGACGCGCCGGTCGTTGTCCTCGACGAAGCCACCTCCGCCGTGGACAACGAGACCGAGGCCGCCATCCAGCGCACGCTCCGCGTCTTCGCGGCCGACCGGACCATGGTGATCATCGCCCATCGGCTCTCCACGGTCCGCCACGCCAACCGGATCTACGTCATGGACAAGGGCGGAGTCGTGGCCGAGCAAGGCACCCACGACGAACTCCTCGCCCAGCACGGACTCTACGCATCCCTCTGGCAGCTCCAGGCCGGCGAACTCGCCGCCTGACCGCAACTGCCGCGCCATCCGACCGCCGACCGCGTGACGTCACCGCGGTCGGCGCGTCTCGGCGCGCCCTGCGCACACGCCTGCCCACACTCCTGGAGGTACCCCCATGTCCCGTCGCGATGGCGACTCCTTTCCCCTGACGGCGGCCCAGCGTGAGATCTGGCTCGCCGAGCAGCGCGCGCGGACAGCGCTCGACGCCTACCGCATCGGCGAATACCTGGAGGTCCACGGCCCGGTTGACGCCGAGCTCGTCGAGACCGCGCTGCGTCGGGTCGTCGACGAGATCGATGCGCTGCACGTGACCTTCGTCCACGACGGGCAGGAGCCACGCCAGGTCGTCCGTGCGGCATGGGACTGGGAACCGACCCGGCTCGACCTGAGCTCGGAGCCCGAACCCCGGGCGGCGGCCCTGGCATGGATGGCCCGGGACCGGATGCGTCCGCTGGACCTCACCCGCGATCCGCTCTTCAGCTTCGCACTGATCAGCCTCTCGCCGGTGCACCACCTCCTGTACCAGAACCACCACCACTTGGTGATGGACGGGTTCGGCCTCTCCCTCGTCCGGCGGCGGGTCACGCGGATGTACACGGCGCTGGCCTCGGGCGGCCAGGTTCCGCCGTCGCCGCTCCGTTCGCTGGACGACCTGCTCCGCAGTGAGGCCGACTACCGCGCCTCGGGGCAGTGCGCCTCCGACCGGTCGTACTGGACGGAGCGGTTCGCCGACCGGCCGGAACCCACTCAGTTCACCGGCCGAGCTTCGCGTGGCGGGAGCGGGCTGCGTTCCTCGGTGGAACCGGCGGTGCTCCGCGTGGACGCGCTGCGAGCGGGGGGAGCGCATACCGAAGTCCACTGGTCCCGCCTGCTGATCGCGGCGGCGGCTCTCTACGCGCACCGGCTCACCGGGGACCGGGACGTTCTGATCGGCCTTCCCGTCACCGGGCGCGAGGGGGCCGAACGCGCCTTGCTGTCCACGCCCGGCACGATGGCGAACGTGGTGCCCCTGCGCCTGCCAATGCGACCGGACATGCGGTGGCAGGACCTGGTCGCCGAGGCGGCACGGGAGGCCGACGCGGCCCTCGCGCACCAGCGTTACCGCAGCGAGGACCTGTTCCGGGACCTCGGTGTTCCCGGTCCCCCCGGGGCGGCGTTCCCACTCGTCGTCAACATCTTGGTCTTCGACTCCGCGCCGAGCTTCGCCGGGCACCCCGCCACGCTGCGCTACCTGCTCCCGGAACCGACCACCGGGCTGGCCCTCTGGATCACGGGCCGACGGGGAGACAATGAACTCCGGGTCGAACTCAAGGGTGCGCCCCAGACCTGGAGCGACGACGAACTCGCCGTCCACCAACGACGGCTGATCACGCTGCTGGACACCGTCGCGCACTGCGGCCCGCAGGAGCCGGTCGGCCGGATCGGTCTGCTCGCCGCGGACGAGGAGCGTGAGCTGCTGGCGCTGGGCGCCGGTCCGGTGGCCCGGGCCTCCGCCGAGAGCCTGCCGGAGGTGTTCCGGGCGCAGGTGCGGGCGACGCCGGACGCGGTGGCGGTGGTGGGGCCGGACGCGTCGCTTACGTATGCGGAGCTGGACGCGCGGGCGAACCGGCTGGCGCATGCCCTGATCGCCTGCGGGGCCGGGCCGGAGCGGCTGGTCGCGGTGGCCCTGCCGCGCTCGGCGGAACTGGTGGTGGCCATCCTTGCGGTGCTCAAGGCCGGAGCCGCCTGTGTTCCGGTCGATCCGGAGTACCCCGCCGCCCGGATCGGGTACATGCTCGACGACGCTCGGCCGGTCCTGGTGGTGACCGACTCCCGCACCCGGGACCGGTTGCCCGAGGCCGGTTCCGCCGAGCGGCTGGTGGTCGACGCCCCGGAGACCGCGGCCATGGTGACGGGTTGCCCGGCAGCGGATCCTGAGGTGGCCGTGGAACCGGAGCATCCGGCCTACATCATCTACACCTCCGGTTCCACCGGGCGGCCCAAGGGCGTGGTGCCGACGTACGGCGGCCTGCTCAACCTGTTCGCCGACCAGCAGCGGGCGCTGTACCCGCCCCTGCTCGTGGAAAGGCGCCGGCTCCGCGTGGCCCTCACCACATCGGTTTCGTTCGACGCGTCCTGGAACCAGTTGCTCAGCCTGTTCGCGGGCCACGAGCTGCACGTCCTGGATCAGGCGACCTGGACCGACCCGGACGCCTTCGTCGACTACGCCGGGCGCTGCCGCCTCGACTTCGTCGAGGCCACCCCGTCGTACCTCCAAGTTCTGGTCGCGAAGGGGATGTTGGACGATCCGCGGTGTCCCGTGATGGTCGCAGCGGGCGGGGAGGCCGTCCCGGATCAGCTGTGGGAGCGGCTGCGCGCGGCCGACGGAGTCTCCTGCGTGAACCTCTACGGGCCGTCCGAGTGCACGGTGAACTCGGTCGTCGCGCCGCTGGAGTCGAGCCGGCGCCCGGTGATCGGCCGGCCGGTCGGCAACACCCGGCTCCATGTGCTGGACGGTGCGCTGCGGCCGATGCCCACGGGCGAGGCGGGTGAGCTGTACATCGCCGGCGCAGGCCTGGCACGGGGCTACCTGAACCGGCCGGGTCTGACTGCCGAGCGTTTCGTGGCCGACCCGTTCGGGCCGGCGGGCTCGCGGATGTACCGCACCGGCGACTTGGTGCGGTGGGGCTCGGACGGCAACCTGGAGTTCCTCGGCCGTACCGACGACCAGGTCAAGGTCCGGGGATTCCGGATCGAACTCGGCGAGATCGAGGCCGTGCTTGTCGAGCACCCGCAGGTCGCGCAGGCCGCCGTTGTGGTGCGTACCGAAGAGGACACCCGGCTGGTCGCCTACTTCGTTCCGGTACCCGGCACCACGGTGGCCGTGCCCGCGCTGCGCGAGCACCTGCGCGAGCAGCTGCCGGAGTACATGGTGCCCACCGCGTTCGTGATGCTGGACGCACTGCCGCTGACGCCGAACCGGAAGCTCGACCGACGGGCCCTTCCGGTCCCCGAGCAAGCCTCGGCCGCCCCGGGCCGCGCACCGCGCACCGCGACCGAACACCTACTGGCCGGGCTGTTCGCCGAGGTGCTCGGGGTGGCTGTGGCCGGGCCGGACGACAGCTTCTTCGACCTCGGCGGGCATTCGCTGCTGGCCACCCGGCTGGTCGCCAGGGCGCGGTCGGTGCTGGGCGTGGAGCTGAGGCTGAGTGACCTGTTCGACGCACCGACGGTGGCGGGACTGGCGGCGGCGGTGGACGGCGCGGGCCGGGCGCGGACGGCGCCGGGGCGGCGCGAGCGGCCCGAGGCGATCCCGCTGTCCTTCGCGCAGCGCCGGTTGTGGTTCCTGCACCGCATGGAGGGCCCGAGCGCCACATACAACATCCCGCTGGCGCTGCGGCTGTCCGGCGACCTGGACCAGCGGGCCCTGGAAGCCGCTCTGGCGGACGTGGTCGAGCGGCACGAGAGCCTGCGCACCGCCTTCCCCGTGGTCGACGGGGTGCCGTGCCAGCGGGTGATGGACCTCGAGGCGGCACGGCCGCGACTGCGGGTGACCGAGGTCGGCGAGGGCGACCTGCCGGATCGGCTGGTGGCGGCGGCCCGGCACGGCTTCGAGCTCTCCGAGGGACCGCCGCTGCACGCCGAACTGTTCCAACTGGGAACCGACGAGCACGTGCTGCTGCTGGTGGTGCATCACATCGCCGGTGACGGCTGGTCGATGGGACCACTCTCACGGGACCTGGCGACCGCCTACGCGGCCCGGTCCGAGGGGGCGAAGCCGGAGTGGTCTCCGCTGCCGGTCCAGTACGCCGACTACGCCCTCTGGCAGCGGGAGCTGCTCGGGGAAGGCACTGACCCGGGCAGCCTGCTGAGCAGTCAACTGGTCTACTGGCGGAAGCAGTTGGCGGATCTGCCCGAGCAGGTCGAGCTGCCGTTCGACCGGCCCAGGCCGACGGCGATGTCCCACCGGGGCGCCCATCTGCCGGTGCGGATCGACGCCGAACTGCACCAGGGCCTGCGCGCGCTCGCCCGTGACGGCGGGGCCAGCCTCTTCATGGTGCTCCAGGCCGGGCTGGCCGCCCTGCTGGGCAAGCTCGGCGCGGGCACCGACGTCCCGATCGGCACGCCGATCGCCGGACGCACCGACGAGGCCGTGGACGACCTGGTCGGCTTCTTCGTCAACACCCTGGTGTTGCGTACCGACCTCTCCGGCGACCCGTCGTTCACCGAACTGCTGGGCCGGGTGCGCGCCGACGCGCTGGCCGCGTATGCGCACCAGGACGTGCCGTTCGAGCACCTCGTAGAGGCGCTGAATCCGACCCGGTCGCTGGCACACCACCCCCTGTTCCAGACCATGCTCGCGTTGCAGAACGCTCCGCTCGGCACGTTCGACCTGCCGCGGCTTCGGGTGGAAGCAGACCTGGTGCACACCGGGACGGCCAAGTGCGACCTGACCTTCATGCTGGCCGAACAGCCCGACGAGGACGGGCTGTCGGGCCTGGTGGAGTACAGCACCGACCTGTTCGACGCAGCCACCGTGGAGGGGATCGTCGATCGGTGGCTGCGGCTGCTCCGCGCAGTGGTGGCCGCCCCCGGTCGGCCGATCGGCCAAGTGGACGTGCTGTCCGCCGACGAGCTCCGCGCGCTGCTGCCGGCCGTCGTCGACCGGAGCGGAGAGTTGCCGGAAAGCTGCATCACCACGCTCTTCGAGCGGCAGGTACGGGCGAACCCGGCTGCGGTCGCAGTGGTGAGCGGCGAAGTCACGCTGACATATGGCGAGTTGAACGCCCGAGCCAACCAGCTTGCGCACGCCCTGATCGCCCGGGGCGTGGGACCGGAGCAGCTGGTGGCGCTGGCCCTGCCGCGCTCGGCCGAGCTGGTAGTGGCGGTCCTCGCGGTCCTCAAGGCGGGAGCCGCCTACGTTCCGGTGGACCCGCAGTACCCGGCCGCCCGGATCGCCTACCTGCTTCAGGACGCCCGGCCGTCGTTGCTCGTGACGACGGGTGGGATCGGTGAAGTGCCGGGCGCCGACCCGGTGGAACGGCTCCTGCTGGACGCCGCCGACCTGGACGGACTGCCGGACACCGACCCGGAGATCCCCCTCGATCCAGGCCACCCCGCCTACGTCATCTACACCTCCGGGTCCACCGGCAACCCCAAGGGCGTCGTGGTCCCGCACCGGAACGTGGTGCGGCTGTTCGGCACCACCCAGGAGCTGTTCGACTTCTCCGCCAAGGACGTCTGGACCCTCTTCCACTCCTACGCCTTCGACTTCTCGGTGTGGGAGCTGTGGGGCCCGCTGCTGTACGGCGGCCGTCTGGTGGTCGTGGACCACGAGACCAGCCGCTCGCCCCACCGGTTCCTGGAGCTCCTCGCGCGTGAGCGGGTGACGGTGCTCAACCAGACGCCGTCCGCCTTCTACCAGCTGATGCAAGCGGACGAGGAGGCACCGGAGACCGGCCGTTCGCTCGCCCTGCGCACCGTGGTGTTCGGTGGCGAGGCGCTGGAGCACACCCGGCTGACGAGCTGGTACGAGCGATATCCGGACGACGCGCCGCTGCTGGTCAACATGTACGGCATCACCGAGACCACCGTGCACGTGACCTACGCCGCGCTCGACCGGTCCGGCGCCGCCGGCCAGGTCGGCGCGGCCATCCCGGACCTGCGTACGTACGTGTTGGACGCCCACCTGCGGCCGGTGCCCCCGGGCGTGCCCGGCGAGCTGTACGTCGCGGGCGCCGGTCTGGCCCGGGGGTACCTGAACCGGCCCGGTCTGACCGCTGGGCGCTTCGTGGCCGACCCGTTCGGGCCGGCCGGTGCGCGCATGTACCGCAGCGGCGACGTCGTGCGCCGGTGTGCGGACGGCAGCCTGCGGTTCGTGGGCCGGGCCGACGACCAGGTGAAGGTCCGAGGCTTCCGGATCGAACTCGGCGAGATCGAGGCGGCGCTCGCCGCGCACCCCGGAGTCACCCAGGTCACCGTTCTGGCGCGGCAGGACCGGGCCGACGACACCCGGCTGGTCGCGTACCTGGTGGCCGCCCCGGGTGCCGCCCCGGGCTCGGCCGAACTGCGCGAGCACCTGCGGGAGCGGCTGCCGGAGTACATGGTGCCGGCCGCGTTCGTCACCCTGGAAAGCCTGCCGCTGACCGCCAACGGCAAGCTGGACCGACGTGCGCTGCCCGCACCCGACCTCGCTCCGACGAACACCGGCCGCGCGCCGCGTACGCCGCAGGAGCAGATCCTGTGCGAGCTGTTCGCCGAGGTCCTCGGGGTGGCCGAGGCCGGTGTCGAGGACAGCTTCTTCGATCTGGGCGGGCACTCGCTGCTGGCGACCCGCCTGACCGCCCGGGTCCGCGCGACCCTGGGAGTGGAGCTGGAGCTGCGCACCCTGTTCGAGACCCCGACCCCGGCCGGCGTGGCCTCCGCCCTGGCGGGTGCCCGCCAGGCGCAGCCGGCCCTGGTGCCCCACCCGCGTCCCGAACGGATCCCGCTGTCGTTCGCGCAGCGGCGGCTCTGGTTCCTGCACCAGCTGGAGGGTGCCGACGCGAACTACCACATCTCCCTGGCATGGCGGCTGTCCGGGAACCTGGACCGGCGGGCCCTGGCAGCCGCCCTGGCGGACGTGGCGGCCCGGCACGAGAGCCTGCGCACCGTCTTCCCAGTGGTGGACGGCGTGCCGTACCAGCAGGTGCTGGACGTCGCGGCGGCCCGCCCGCGGCTGGATGTGAGCCGGACCACCGAGGCCGGGCTGCCGGACGTGCTGGCGACCGCGAACGCCCGACCGTTCGACCTGGCGGTCGATCTGCCGCTGCGCGTCGGTCTGTTCGAGCTCGCGCCGGACGAGCATGTGCTCCAGGTGGTGCTCCACCACATCGCGGGTGACGGCTGGTCGCTGGGCCCGTTCGCACAGGACCTGACCGCCGCCTACGCGGCGCGCCGCCGCGGCGAGGAGCCACAGTGGGCGGAGTTGCCGGTCCAGTACGCCGACTACACCCTGTGGCAGCACGAGCTGCTCGGCGACGCAACCGACCGGGAGAGCCTGTTCGCCCGCCAGACGGCCTACTGGACCAGGCAGTTGGCCGATCTGCCGGAGCAGCTCCGGCTGCCCGGCGACCGGCCGCGCCCGGCGGTCGCCTCGCACCGGGGCGGCCTCGTGCGCGCCGGGCTGGACGCGGAGCTGCACCGCGGCCTGCGCGAGCTCGCGCGTGTGCACGGGACCAGTCTGTTCATGGTGCTTCAAGCCGGGCTGGCGGCGCTGCTGAGCAAGCTCGGCGCGGGCGACGACATCCCGGTCGGCAGCCCGGTCGCCGGCCGGACCGACCAGGCACTCGACGAGCTGGTCGGCTACTTCGTCGACACCCTGGTGTTCCGTACGGACACCTCGGCCGATCCGACGTTCGCCGAGCTGCTGGGCCGGGTGCGGGACACCGCGCTGGCCGGGTACGCCAACCAGGACCTGCCGTTCGAGTACCTCGTCGAGGCCCTCAACCCGGTGCGGTCGCTGGCGCATCACCCGCTGTTCCAGGTCATGCTGGTGCTGCAGAACGCGCCCCGGGCCGACTTCGCCCCGCCCGGGCTGCGCGTCGACGAGGTGGAGCTGACCACGACCACGTCCAAGTTCGACCTGGTCTTCTCGCTGTCCGAGCGGCACGCCGGAGACGGCTCACCGGACGGGATCGACGCGTTCGTCCAGTTTGCGAGCGATCTGTACGATCCGGCCACCGTCGATACGATGATGGCGCGCTGGATGCGGCTGCTGAGGGCGGCCGTCGCCGACCCGCAGCAGCGGCTCGGCCGCGTAGATCTGCTGTCCGTCGAGGAGCGCTGCGAGCTGCTGCCCGCCGTCGAGGGCGAGGCGGTTGCCGCGAGTCTGCCGGAGATGTTCGCGGCGCAGGTTGCGGCGACGCCCGAGGGCGTTGCTCTGGCCTCCAAGGGCATGGAGTTGACGTACCGTCAGCTGAATGCGTGGGCGAACCGGTTCGCGCATGCGCTGATCGCGCGGGGTGTGGGTGCGGAGCAGATCGTGGCGGTGGCATTGCCGCGGTCGGTGGAGTTCGTGGTGGCCGTCCTGGGCGTCCTGAAGACAGGAGCCGCCTATCTGCCGGTGGATCCGGCGTATCCGGAGTCGCGGATCGCGTTCATGCTGGAGGACGCGCGGCCGACCGTGGTGGTCGACGACCCGGCGACGGTGGCCGACGTGTCCGAGTGGCCTGATACCGATCCTGCCGTCGTGGTGGACGCCCGGCACTCGGCATACGTGATCTATACGTCCGGCTCGACCGGACGGCCCAAGGGCGTGGTGGTGAGCCACGCGGGCCTGCGGGGAATGGTGGCCGAGCAGGTCGAACGGCTCGGCATCGACTCGGCCAGCCGGGTGCTCCAGTTCTCCTCGCCCAGCTTCGACGTCTCGCTGTGGGACCTGTGCGGCGCCCTGCTCACCGGTGCCACCCTTGTGCCGGCACCCGCGACCGAGCCGGTCTCCGCGCTGACCGACCCGAGCCTTGCTCTCACCCATGCGACGGTGCCGCCGTCCGTGCTGGCGGCGCTGTCACCGGACTCGGTGGCCGTGCCGACGTTGGCGGTTGCGGGTGAGGCGTGCCCGCCGGAGCTGGTCGTGCGATGGGCGCCAGGGCGGCAGATGGTCAACGCGTACGGTCCGACCGAGACGACGGTCATCGCGACGATGAGCGAGCCGCTGTCGCCGGGGTCGGGCGTGCCGCCGATCGGCCGTGCCGTCGCCGGGTTCCGGGCGTATGTGCTGGACCAGCGGCTGGGCCTGGTGCCACCGGAGGTGACCGGGGAGCTGTACGTCGCCGGTCCGGGGCTCGCGCGCGGCTACCTGAACCGGCCCGGGCTCTCCGCGGGGCGGTTCGTTGCCTGCCCGTTCGGCACGGCAGGTGAACGCATGTACCGCACCGGCGACCTGGTGCGCCGACGCGCTGACGGCCAGTTGGAGTACCTCGGCCGCGCCGACGACCAGGTGAAGGTGCGCGGCTTCCGGATCGAACTCGGCGAGATCGAGACAGCGCTGGCGGAACACCCGCAGGTCGGCCAGGTCGCGGTGATCGCCCGGAAGGACCAGGCGGAGGACACCCGCCTGGTCGCCTACCTGGTGCCCGCCACAGGCGCCGAGCTTCGGCCGGAGGAACTGCGCACTCACCTCCGCGAGTGGCTGCCGGACTACATGGTGCCCGCGGCATTCGTCGCCCTCGACGCCCTGCCGTTGACCGCCAACGGCAAGCTCGACCGGCGTGCCCTGCCCGAGCCGGAGTTCACCGGATCGCGGGTCGGCAGGGCGCCGCACACTCCGCAGGAGCAGGTGCTGGCCGAGCTGTTCGCCGAGGTCCTGGGCCTGACGCAGGTCGGCGTCGACGACAACTTCTTCGACCTGGGGGGACACTCCCTGCTGGCCACCCGGCTGGTGGCCCGGATCCGGGCGGCCCTGGGCGTCGAGCTGGCGCTGCACACCCTGTTCCGAACCCCGACGGTGGCCGGGCTGGCCGCCGTTCTGGGTGGCGCCGACCGAGCCAGGCCCGCCCTGGACCGGGCGGAGCGGCCCGAGCGGGTACCGCTGTCGTCCGCGCAGCGGCGGCTGTGGTTCCTGCACCAGCTGGAGGGCGCCGGAGCGATCTACAACATGCCGCTGGCGTGGCGGCTCTCCGGGCCGCTGGACCGGGTGGCTCTGGAGAAGGCGCTCGCCGACGTCGTCGACCGGCACGAGAGCCTGCGCACGATCTTCCCGGCGGCGGACGGCGTGCCGTTCCAGCAGGTGCTGGCCCCCGGGGCGACGCGGCCGAAGCTGCCCGTCACCCCGGCCGACGGGACGGACCTGACGGAGCTGCTGACGGCGGCCGCGGCGCGCGGATTCGACCTCGCGACCGAACCACCGCTGCGCGCCGAGCTGTTCGAGGCGTCACCGGACGAGCATGTGCTGCTGCTGGTGGTCCACCACATCGCCGGTGACGGCTGGTCGCTGGGCCCCTTGTCGACCGACCTGGCCACCGCGTACACGGCGCGCCGCCGGGGCGAGGAACCTCGGTGGGTGGAACTGCCCGTCCAGTACGCCGACTACACCCTGTGGCAGCACCAGCTGCTCGGCGACGCGGCCGACCCGGACAGCCTGTTCGCCCGCCAGGCGGCCTACTGGACGCGGACATTGGCGGACCTGCCGGAACAGATCCGGCTTCCTGCCGACCGCCACCGCCCGTCCGCTCCCACCTACTCCGGCGGCCACCTCGCGATCGACCTCGACGCCGAGCTGCACGCCGGGCTGGTCCGCCTGGGCCGGGAGCACGGGGCCAGCGCCTACATGGTGTTGCAGGCCGCGCTGGCGGCGCTGCTGGACAAACTCGGCGCGGGAACGGACATCCCGGTCGGCAGCCTGATCGCGGGCCGGACCGACCAGGCCCTGGACGACCTCGTCGGGTTCTTCGTCAACACCCTGGTGCTGCGGACCGACACCTCGGGCGACCCGACCTTCGCCGAGCTGCTGGGCCGGGTCCGGGAGAACGCGCTGGCCGCGTACGCGCACCAGGACCTGCCGTTCGAGCACCTCGTCGAGGCCCTCAACCCGGCCCGGTCGCTCGCCCGCCAGCCCCTGTTCCAGGTCATGCTGGCGCTGCAGAACGTGCCCCGCACCGAGTTCGCCCTGCCCGGCCTGAGCGCCGAGACCGTACTGGTGCGGACGCCCACGGCGATGTTCGACCTCGCCATCCACCTGCTGGAGCGCGGCGGCACCGGCGGGTCGGCCGAGGGCATCATCGGGCGGGTCGAGTACAGCACCGACCTGTTCGACCACGCCACGGTGGAGGCGCTGGTCGCCCGGTGGCTGCGCCTGCTGGCGT